>DATHJK010000200.1:0-7492 GCA_035316225.1 Pyrinomonadaceae bacterium | reverse complement strand
CGCCGAAAGTGTCAGTGGCCCATCTTGTTTGATGATCTGCCGCAGGCTGCGGCCTTCGACATGCTCCATGACCAGGTACATCAATCCATCAGGCGAGATGCCAAAATCATAGACGCTGACGGCGTTCGGATGCTTGAGACGCGCCGCCATCTGTGCTTCACGCCGGAATCGCTCCGATGCCTGCCGGTCTGAGACATGCTCTTGATGAAGTACCTTGACCGCTACTGTGTCACCTATGTGCAGGCGCGTGGCGATATAGACAGCGCCCATGCCGCCGACGCCGAGCCTTTCATCCAGACGGTATCTGCCGTCCAGGGTGCGCCCGATCAGAGCATCGGCTACCTGTTCTTCAAGCTGCATTGTCTCGTTGCTAAACGTCGCGGCGTAGTCAGGGTTTCGATTAGACTGCGGCGCATCATGGAGCGGAGTGCCACAGCCGGTGCAGTATCGAGCGTCACTGGGATTTGATCGCCCGCATTTTGAGCAAACCATTTTCTACCTCACTTCCGGTAGGCTTAAATCATCAAACAGAGCGTGGCGGCTATGACAACCGTTATACATGCCGGCAGATGCGTCTCACAAAGCTTATTGACCCTGGAGCGCACACATCGCTGGGGCAAGCAAGAAATTAAAGAGTCTGAGTACAACGAGGTTCTAACGCAATGGATTCTCTCACGAGGAAGGTAGCGCGACAAACAATGGAGACCGGGAAAGCAGCATGACATCTCAGTGAATGATGCATGGCAAGACTTTATGAGGTGCGGCGGCAGCGCGGTCTCGGGTGCCACTTGAAGCTACTTAATGAAAACGAACGGGACATTATGCTTGGAAGGCGAGTGCTGTCAAGAGCTTTGAGTGATACTCCTATAGCTCATTGATGAAAGGCGGCAAGACGTTAGATTCTAAGCTCTGTTCTTGATGTGGCACGGAGGCTAATAAGGGGACGCTTTCGAGCGCGCTGGTGATTCCCCATAGACTCTTTCCTCTGGATGTGTCTCTCCGGTCTTAAACATAGAGAGAGGTTGCCATTAAATGCCGGCAACCTCTCTTTATTTCTTCAATCACGAAAGTGATGAAGACGTTACTTGTTGATTGTAGCGTAGATTACTCCAGCCGGTTGCGCCGGTTCATTGACATCTTCGAGCGTCACGAACAGGCCGAAATCGGCCAGTGCAGTCTCTGTCTGAATCTGAGCTTCATTGCGATGGCCTGTGTTGATGACCTGGCCTAATCGCGTGAACGTTCCGTCAGGCGCTACAGCCCAGAGCACGATTCTCTTGTTGGCGGGCACACGCTTCAAGCTATGAAAACGCATCTTGATCGTCGTAGGCCCATCATTGCGCGGTTCTATAAAGACATTCGCGCGAGAATCCGCGAGCGCCGGAAAATGAACGCTAAGGTGCGTGTCCGTGCCGCGCCTGAAGTTTGGTATGCCAAGCAATGGAGCGCTGTAGGCCGGTGTAGTCGCAGCATTGGTAGTCGCTGCAACCCGCTCGCCAATGGGCGCTCCGCCCTGCGGCCCGCTCTGCGCATAAGGTATGACCGCGAATCCTTCGGGCACCGAACTTCTGAAAATGACAGGAGTTGATGCCGAGATGGTCGTCAAGTCGGCTTCAGGCGAAGCGAAGAGCATGAACCTGCTCATCGGAGTCATCGTCGTTAATGTTCCTGCGCCGTTGCTGATGTTGATTGGCCCTAGCAGCGTGACAGCGCCGCTCGGATCAACAGCGTAAAGGTTAAGCCCGGTCAAATCGGCGGGCAGCCCCGTCAGGTTTAATTTGATCGTCGAGCCATCGGCTGCGCGAAGCACTGTGGCCGTGCCGTTAAGTCCGGTGATAGTTCCACCCGGCATCAAGTTCACTTGAACTTCACGCCCTACAGGATACTCGACAACCGTCCATGTTCCATCAGTGTTCTGTGTGGCTGTCACCTGCGTCGTAGGCGTCGTCGTGGTAACAGTAGTCGTCTGTGCTAGCGATATGCTTGCCATAGCGAGGCAAAGGATGATCGCTCCCACAGCGTAAAGCAATTTACTCATGAGCCATTCCCCTCCTAAAGTTACAGAATTTTGCCAGTTTTGGGAGATGAATAGAAACCAACACTGAATCTATTACAGCAATGAACATGCCAGCGGCGAGCGATCTTAAGTCGTGGAAAATCAGGGGGTTATGATTTCAGCGTTATTCATGGCTCGGAACATAACAATACACGGACTGTACGGGATAAGGATTATCTTTGATATGGAAGCGATTCAAGCGTGGCTTCCGGCAAAAACAATCAGGCGTAGAGGAAATCAGACTCTCAATCGTTTGAGAGCAGGCCAGACAGGTTTGGTTTTAAGATAGTCAGACTTTTAACACGCAATCAGCGTCAAAAACGTTGACCCCGGTGCGGGCGACTGTGTTATATTCTGAGATGTCCCAGGTGTTTGTTGGTCGCCCCTCCAAATAAATAGTTCAACCAGCCTCATCGAAATTTTCGAGCTAAGCGGCATCTTTGCCGCGATGATTCTGTCCTATGAAAATAAGATTTCTCTCGTGCCAGCGCCAGCAGCTTTTAAGGCTTGTGTGCATATGCGCCGCGCTCGCTCTCTGCGGCAGCGTTCAATCGTCGCAGGCAGCGCCGGGCGGCCCTACGATAATCAGCAACAATAGCTCTACGCGCGCCATAGCGGTGGACTCCGTTACATTCGCCGCAGAACCTTTCAATCGTGATCAGGGTGCGCCATTATCTGCGGACAATCGAACGCGGATTATGATCTTCGCAATGAACCTGGACATGATTTCGGGCGAGGGCGTTAACGCTTTCTCTGCTGATGCTGAAGCAGTTGTGAATGGCGCAACTGTGCGCTACCCGCTCAGCGTAGAGTACATGTCGCCCGTGCCCGGCTTTGAAGGCATCACAGAGTTCATTGTGAGGCTCAACGACCAGATGCCCACAGACCTCGGCGACGTGCTCATACGCCTTAACCTGCACGGTGTCTCCAGCAATCGCGTTCGCATCGCAATAGGGCACGTAGGCGGCGGGCCTGCCGACGATCAGGGCGCTGTTGCTACGCCCGCGCCGCAAACGCCGCCTGCGCCAACTCCAACGCCGACTCCCAATCCTTACACAGACCCTGCGTTCGCCGCTGGCGGCGACGGCATACGCTTCCTTGAGCAGACCACATGGGGGCCGACTTCAGCAGACCTTGCGCATGTGCGTAGCGTTGGATTCCGCGCTTACTTGAACGAGCAGTTCGCCGTAGCGCCCGCAGGCTCTACGAACTACCCGACGCCCAATCTCTTTCCCACAGACTCTGAGGTTGGATGCGCAGCGACGGATTACCCTGTCGCTGCGGAGCGCACGATGTGCTTCCGTGACAATTATTCTATGTACCCGCTCCAGATGAAGTTCTTCCAGGGCACCATGACGGGGCAGGATCAACTCAGGCAGCGCGTGGCCTACGCACTTCATAAGATTCTGGTCGTTTCGGGGCGAGACCTGGACAACCAGCAATCGTGGGTCGCTCCCTATCTTCAAGTGTTTGACAGGAACGCTTTCGGAAACTTCCGGCAGATTCTGATAGACGTTACTTTGAATCCGGGCATGGGCGAGTATCTGGACATGCGCGGCAATTCCAGAGTCAGCCCGAACGAGAACTACGCGCGCGAGGTTCTGCAACTCTTCTCAGTAGGCGTTGATTCGTTGAACCCGGACGGCACGCCGAAGCTTGATGCGAACGGCAATCGCATTCCGACTTACGATCAAGCGACGATTACGAACTTCGCTCGCGTCTTCACCGGCTGGGATCTGTCGGCAAACAAGATTTGGACGAATCCCAAGACCGGCGCAACTGCTCCCGTGCCGAATTACACAGACCCTATGGTTCTGTCGAACAACACGGGCAGGTATGACACTGCCTCGAAGACGCTTTTGAATGGTCAGGTCTTACCCGCTATTGTTAACGGGCAGAATCTTGCGCAGTACAAGACAACGGAACTGAACGCGGCGATTGATAACATCTTCAACAACTCGAACACAGGCCCGTTCATAGCCAAAGCTTTAATCAGTCAACTGGTGACGAGCAATCCTTCGCCTGCTTATGTGCAGCGAGTGGCCGCAACGTTCAATGACAACGGCGCTGGCGTGCGCGGCGACATGAAGGCCGTCATCACTGCCATACTGCTTGACCCGGAAGCGCGCGGCGATGTTAAGACTGACCCGAACTACGGTCACCTGCGCGAGCCTGTGCTCTACACGACGAATCTGCTGCGCGGATTCAACGCAGCTACGGACGGCAACATCTCTAACAACGGAACGCGGTTCGGCCTTCTACTTGACATGGGGCAAGACCTCTTCAACCCGCCGACCGTCTTCAGCTACTTCCCGGCTGATTATCAGGTGCCGGGCACAAACGCTCTGTTCGGCCCCGAATACGGAATCCTTTCTACGACGACCACTTTCAAGCGTGCGAACTTCGTAAACGCGCTAGTGCTTGCTAATAGCGGAAACGGCTTTGCGCCCATCACGCCGCCGATTGCGGGCAACCCTGCGTCGTCGGACAGGCCCACAGGGACGAAGCTTGACTACTCGGCTTATCAGGCGATGGCTGGCAACCCTGCACAGCTTGTTGACGCGCTCAATCAACTCCTGATGCACGGCACTATGTCGCAGGCGATGAGAGATTCGATTGTGACGAACGTGACGAACGTTTCGAGCGCTAACCCGGCGCTCAGAACGCAGACGGCAATATATCTCGTTGCGACCTCGTCGCAATATCAGGTGCAGAGGTAAAGACTAAGATGGCACAATCACGCAGAAAATTTTTACAGCAGACGGGGTGCGCCCTGACGGGAGCGGCGCTTATCTCAAGCCTCGAACAATTCAGCATGATTAGCGCTTTTGCTCAACAGGCGGACGTGGCTTCGGACTATAAAGCGCTGGTCTGCATCTTCATGAGCGGCGGCAACGATTGCAACAACACCATCGTCCCGCTCGATTCCGAGTACAACACATATTCGACTGTGCGCAACGCTTCAGGATTGGCGCTTTCGCAGCAGGTGCTACTGCCGGTTACACCGATTACCAGCGGTCGCTCATTCGGCCTTCATCCGAATCTTTCTCCTGAAGTTGCGAACCCGACCACTACGTTCAAGGGTCTGCTCGATCTTTGGAATCAGCAGAAGGTCGCAGCACTTTGTAACGTAGGCACACTTGTGCAGCCTCTAACTCGAACGCAATATCAGAGCGGAATCGGACGCCCGTACCAGCTTTTCTCCCATTCAGATCAGGTCGCGCAGCAGCAGGCTTCTATCTCGAACAACCCGAGCCAGACGGGATGGGGCGGTCGCGTGGCGGATTTCACGGGCGCGCTTAATGGCAGCGTCGCGCTTCCCATGAACGTTTCAGTCGCGGGCACAAGCCTCTTCGCCACAGGACAAAGCTCACGACAACTCGCAATCTCGCCAGCGCCAACCACGCTTAATCAGGTTCTAGTCCTTACCATGTCCGGCGGCGCAGCCGCAGACCAAACTGCGCGAAGAAACACATTCACCCAGTTGCTGGGCTTCGATCTTGACAGGGCGTTGATTAAAGCTTCTAGCGACAATACGAGCCAGGCTCTACAGACGAGCGCCGCTCTGAGCACTGACCCGACCGTGGGCGCTTTCCCGAACACGTCGCTCGGCAACCAGTTGAAGCAGGTTGCGAAACTCATCAAGCTGCGCGACACGCTCGGCATGAAGCGACAGATATTCTTCTGCTCGCTCGGCGGATTCGACACGCACACGCAACAGACCGGCTCAAATCCAACGAGCACTACGGGCGGCGCGGCAGGCTCCGGCAATCAGGGAAGCTTAATGTTCCAGTTGAGCACTGCCATGCGCGCCTTCTACGACGAGACTGTGGCGCAGAACATTCAGAACAACGTAGTGACCTTCACGCTCTCTGATTTCGGGCGCACGTTCCAGCCGTCAGGCTCCGGCTCTGGCACAGTAGGCTCTGACCATGCGTGGGGCAATCATGCGTTCATCATGGGCGGCGCGGTTCACGGCGGAGATTTTTACGGCAGGTATCCAACGCTCGCGCTGGGCGGGCCTGATGATACGGATAATCGAGGACGCTGGATTCCGAGCACTTCAATTGATCAGTATGCTGCGACGCTTGCCAGTTGGTATGGGTTGGCGCAATCCGATATGCCGACGGTCTTCCCGTTCCTGAGCAGATTTTCGCCGTCGAATTTGGGCTTCTTGGGTTAATTGCAAGATTAAGTGAAAAGTTTGTGTGGAAGTTTTTCCAGAGGAGAACAGGCCGTGTAGAATCGGTCGGTTCTCCTTAATTTTAGAGAATTCAAGCATCGCAAGCAATTTTGCGTCTTTAAGCTTTGCGTCCTGGCGTCTTTGCGTGAGGTAAAGTTTCTCGCCGGAGACGCCAAGACGCTAAGATGTAGTTCTCTAACCGTGCAATCGTCATTAAAGTTTTTATGAGAAGAACTGAACGCCTCGCAAAGAAGATGTTGACAGCCTCGCTGCTCTTTGCTTCTGTCTTCACATCCCTTTTCGCTTCGAGTGGCAGTCATGCCTCGCCGCCTCTTTTCAATCGCAATCTTTTTTCAGACGCGCAGGCAGTTGCTGGCGGACAGTCGGGAAACAGACTCACCCATGCAAATCCGGCAACTCGCGCGCGCGTTACAGAATCGCTCGCGCAGCTTCCGCTCAGTTTTGAAGAGAACAGGGGGCAAGCCGACGCGCGTACTAAATTCATCACGAGAAGCGGCGGCGGAGAGATTCGCTTGGCCTCTTCGGGCGCATACATCAGCGTGCAAGGCGAAACGGGCAGGGGATTTCGCAGCGAATATAATTCACACAACGATAGGCAGCGCAATACTGTCGCTTCACCCTCCCATCTTCACTTGAAATTAATCGGTGCGAACTCCGCGTCGAACATGAGAGGCATTGACGCGCTGCCGGGTAAGATTAACTACCTGAAAGGCAATGACCCTGCGAAATGGCGAACAGACATTCCATCTTATGCGAGAGTCGAGTACGAAGAGGTTTACAGAGGCGTCAACCTCATCTTCTACGGCAACCGACGACAACTTGAATACGATTTCGTGGTCGCGCCCGGCGTCAATCCGAACATAATCAAATTAAGATTCGACGGCGCACGCGGAGCGCACATTGATAGAAACGGCGACCTTATCTTGCGTGCGGGACGAACTGAAGCGCGCCAGCACAAGCCTGTAATCTATCAGGAACTGGACGGCATTCGCAGCAATGTGGCGGGAAGCTACGCCATAAACGAACGGAACGAAGTCGGCTTCAAAATTGGGGAATACGATTCAACAAGGCCGCTTGTCATTGACCCTGTGCTGGTCTTTTCGACTTACCTGGGCGGAAGCGGCGACGACACAGGTAACAGCATCGCGGTTGATTCAAGCGGAAACGTTTACGTCACGGGCACTACGCTGTCATCGAACTTTCCGCCCCAGACGCCCTTTCAGCAGGCTTAC
>DATHJK010000199.1:0-2043 GCA_035316225.1 Pyrinomonadaceae bacterium | reverse complement strand
CAGAAGGGCACGGCCTTTATCTTCATATCCGTGCAATGCCCCGTCTCCAACGCTTACAACGAGCGCATGGAGCGCCTCTATCAGGATTACAGGGCGCGCGGCATCAATGTCGTAGGCATCAACGCGAACGCGACCGAAACTGCGGATCAGGCCAAGCAGCACGCCGCAGAGCATCACCTGACCTTCACAATCCTGAAGGACACAAACAACAAGATCGCGGACATGCTCGGCGCAACGAACACGCCCGAAGCGTTTCTGTTCGACGCCAATAACAAGCTGGTCTATCGCGGTCGCATAGATAATTCGCGCAACACCGAAGCCATTTCGTCGAACGACCTGCGCGATGCGATGGATGCGCTGCTTGCTGGCCGCGCCGTCGCACGCTCTTACGTGCGCGCTTTCGGCTGCACCATCAAGCGCTCTTCAGGTCAATAAAATTTTCGATTTTCGATTTGAAAGCTCCACGCTTCTTTCAATCGAGAATCACTTACACTCGGTCGGGGTGTTTAGTATGAGAATTATCGCTACGATTCTGCTCGCGACCTGCGCGCTTGCGTCGCTCATTAGCGCGCAAGCTACTTCTTCGTCCCAGAATACGCAGCAGAACGCGCAGGCTGTCTCCGCCCAGGCTTCCGTCACCGTGCACGAAGTTGATCTCATAGGACTGAAGAAACTTTTGAGCCGCGAGGGCGAGCACGCGCACCCTCTGGCAGTGAACTTCTGGGGAACGTTCTGCGACCCGTGCCGCGAAGAGATGCCGGACCTTGTGCGCATCAACTCTGAGTATAAAGCGCGCGGCCTTGAGTTCATTCTCGTTTCCGTGGACGACCCTTCGGACATCAAGAAGAAAGTTCCGCAGTTTCTACAGCAGGTGGGCGCTGTTGAGATGCCCGCTTACCTTGTCAACGCGAGCGATCCCGAAACCATCATCAACGCTGTTGACCGGACATGGAACGGCGGACTGCCCGCCACATTCCTTTATGACGCGCAAGGCCATCTGGTCTTCAAACACACAGGCCGCGTCAACCCTGCGGAACTCCGGCAAGCAATTAATAAATTGATGAGTGCAGAGTGATGAGTGATGAATTAAAGCTTCTGCTTTTCTCTTATTATTCATCACTCTGCACTCATCACTCATCACTTCTCTTATGATTTCTCCCGAAACAGTCAAGGCGCACAATCTCACCGAAGAAGAGTTCGAGCGCATTAAAGAGTTGCTTGGGCGCGAACCCGGCATGGTCGAGCTTGGCATCTTCTCCGTGATGTGGTCTGAGCACTGTTCGTATAAATCCTCGCGTGTACATTTGAGCAGGTTGCCGACGACGGGCGAGCGCGTGATAGTGCCGCCGGGCGAGAACGCCGGAGTGGTTGACGTTGGCGACGGATGGTGCGCTGCTTTCAAAGTAGAATCCCACAACCATCCTTCATTCATAGAACCGTTTCAGGGCGCGGCCACAGGCGTCGGCGGAATTTTAAGAGATGTGTTCACAATGGGCGCGCGTCCCATCGCTTCTATGAACTCTCTTCGATTCGGATCATTAGATCACCCCGAACACGGGCGGCGCAATCGTTCTCTTCTGGCTGGCGTAGTCGCTGGCATTGCTCATTACGGAAACGCATTCGGCGTTGCGACCGTAGGCGGTGAAGTCGCGTTCGATGACGCATATGCTTTGAACCCGTTGGTCAACGCTTTCGCGCTCGGTCTGGTGCGGCAGGATCAAATCTTCTTTGGCAAGGCTACGGGCGTAGGGAATCCTGTTCTTTACGTCGGAGCAAAGACGGGGCGCGACGGAATACACGGCGCGACGATGGCTTCGGCTGAGTTCGACGAAGAGGCGCTGGAGAAACGCCCTACGGTTCAGGTGGGCGATCCCTTCTTGGAGAAGCTTCTACTGGAAGCATGTCTTGAAGCGATGCGCAGCGGCGCAATCGCAGGCATTCAGGATATGGGCGCGGCAGGGCTTACTTCATCATCATGCGAGATGGCGGCGCGTGCGGGCACAGGCATAGAGCTTGACCTCAGTTTAGTTCCGCGGCGCGAGC
>DATHJK010000198.1:0-4661 GCA_035316225.1 Pyrinomonadaceae bacterium | reverse complement strand
TCGGATTGACCCGACACGCCCGCGCCCGTTTTCGCTCTCATAAGCCTTTAGACAAACCACTCGCGCTCGTTTATTATTAAAGGTGTCGCCCGGCAACTGCACTGACGCTTTTCTTTAAGCGCACGAGACCGCACCGCAACTCGCTGCCGGAATCCGCGAAGCACATCTACCAGATGATTGATAGACATGCCCTACATAGACAGGGGCGCTTCCATCATGCGGGTACACTTCGGGATGGCGGCTCAACCGAAAACCGGGGGCGAACAAAACAGGAAACAATTCGGTCAAGCTTGCAGTATCTACATTTCGCGTTAACCTTTTATGACTCCTGAGCGTTGGAAGAAAGTTGAAGAAGTATTTGAGTCTGCGCTCAGGCTTGCGCCCGGCGAGCGCCACGCTTTCCTCTCCGATGCGTGCGGCACAGACGAGCAGCTACGCAGCCAGGTCGAAACTCTCATCACCTCATACGAAAGCGCCGGAAGCTACGGCAATCGCAGCCCGCTTTCGGCGCAGACCATCGTAGAAGAATCCGTTGACGAATTCATTGGCCGCCGCATCGGCTCGTACAAGACTGTGCGCGAGATAGGGCGAGGCGGCATGGGGTCTGTATTTTTGGCCGTGCGCGCCGACGACGAGTTTCAGAAGCGCGTCGCAATCAAGCTAATCAAGCGCGGCATGGACACGGATTTCATAGTGCGCCGCTTCCGCAACGAGCGCCAGATACTGGCCTCTCTTGACCATACATACATCGCACGCCTACTGGATGGCGGCACGACAGAAGACGGCCTTCCCTATTTCGTCATGGAGTACGTTGAAGGCCAGCAGATACATTACTACTGCGATACTCAAAAGCTCTCTATAGCTGATCGTCTGAAGCTTTTCAGAAAAGTCTGCTCGGCGGTCTCTTACGCGCACCAGAATCTGATTATTCACCGCGACCTCAAGCCGTCGAACATTCTGGTCACGCACGACGGCACGCCGAAATTGTTGGATTTCGGCATCGCAAAGATTCTCAATCCTGAGATTTCTTCGCAAACGATTGATCCTACGACGGCGACTCTTCGCCTGATGACGCCGGAGTACGCAAGCCCTGAGCAGGTGCGCGGCGAGCGCGCAACAGTAGTCAGCGATGTTTACACTCTCGGCGTGATGCTCTACGAATTGCTGACCGATCATCGCCCGTATCGCCTGCGCACGCGCATGCCGGAAGAACTGGCGCACGTCATCTGCGGCGAAGAGCCTGAAAGCCCCAGTGTCGCCATCAACCAGATAGAGGTTATCCCCGTTGATGGCGAAGAGCCTATAGAGATTACGCCCGAATCTGTGAGCCGTGCGCGTACCACCCCCATTGAACAACTTCGACGCCAGCTTGCGGGCAGCCTCGACAACATAGTGATGAAGGCGCTCAGGAAAGAAGCCCAGCGTCGCTACCAGTCGGCAGAAGAGTTTTCCGACGACATCAAGCGTTATCTGGAAGGCCAGCCCGTCTTGGCTCCTTCCTACTTTCCGACCATAGCAGCGGGCGTTCAACGGGACGAGACGCCAACCGCGTCGCGCTCCATTGCGGTTCTACCGTTCAAGGTGCTGCGCGTCGAAGAGAAGTCGGACGAATTTCTGGGCATGGGATTGGCCGATGCCATCATCACCAAGCTCAGCAGCAACAACGAGTACATCACGGTCAAGCCCACAAGCTCCGTTCTTAAATATTACGACGGCGAGCACAGCGCGCAGGCCGCAGGGTACGAATTGAAGGTGGGCTACATTCTTGACGGTCGCATACAGCGCGTAGGCGACCGGGTGCGCGTCACAGTTCAACTCGTACGTGTGCGCGACGGCGCGCCGCTATGGGCTGCAAAGTTCGACGAGAATTTCACGGACATTTTTACAGTTGAAGACTCAATCTCGGAGCAACTGGCGCACGCTCTGGTTCCCGGCCCGGACTCGAAAGGCTTACTGGTAGATGAGGGCGACGCGAGTTTGACGGCGGCTGAATCCGGCGCGCCGGGTCTGCCCGTCGAGCGCACCGCTGTTGAAGATGAAGTAGCGCCCGGCGCTAAGGCTGTGGCGACGGAAGAAGCTGCGCGCACGCCGACTGCCGAGCCGCAAACGCCGGGCACGGCTGCTCAACCCATTCACACTTCGACCGGCGTTCTCTTCTCATCACTGTCGGAAAGCGGCGCGCGAAAGCGCTGGAGACTCGCAACCATCGTTCTGGGCTTCAGCTTGATTGCGGCAATCGTCCTCTACGCTCTTTTCTTCAGAAGCATCACGGCTTCACATTTCCAGTTGACTAAGAGCCTGAAGCTTACTACGAGCGGCAACATTGTGACCGCAGCGCTCTCGCCCGACGGCAAGTACGTGGCCTACGCTATGGACGAAGCTGGCAAGCAAGGTCTCTGGGTCAGACAGGTGGCAATTGCCAACAGCGTGCGCCTGGTTGCGCCCGCAGACGTTAACTATCGCGGGCTGACTTTTTCGCGCGACGGAACATTCATCTTCTACGTCGCGGGCGACAGAAACGATCAAAACAAGTCTGCTCTCTATCAAGTTCCCTCGCTTGGCGGCTCTGTTAAGAAGCTGCGTGATGGTGTCAGCAGTCCGGTCGGTCTCTCGCGCGATGGGAAGCAGTTGGCCTTTGTACGAAATGATGCGGCGCGTGGAGAAGAGACGCTCGTGGTGGCAAACGCGGACGGGACGAACGATCAGCAGGTGGCATCGCGCAAATTCCCGGATCACCTCTCAGGCGTGGGCGCGCCCGCGTGGTCTCCTGACAACAACCGCATAGCTTTCGTAGTGCAGAGCACGGATGCGAACGGCGTCTTCATGAAAGTTGCGGAAGTGCAGGCGGATGGGCGGAACGAAAGACTGATTTCGCCGGATCGCTGGCAGGATATAAATCAGGTTGCCTGGCTTCACCAGGGCAGCGACCTGCTCATCTCAGCGCAGGATCAGTCTTCGTCATATCTACAACTCTGGCGTCTTGATTACCCTTCAGGACAGGCGCGCCGTGTAATCAACGACCTGAGCGATTACAGGGGATTGAGCCTTTCGTCTGATGCTGGAACGCTGCTCACAGTCCAGCGCCAGACTTTCACAAGCATCTGGGTCGCTGCTCGTGGAAATCCCAACCAGCTTGCGCAGGTGACTTCCGGCGCGGGTCGCTACTTCGATCTGCGATGGACGCCGGAAGGAAAGATTCTCTACACGTCCGAGGCCAACGGCAGCGCAGATATATGGGAGATGGACGCGGATGGTACGAACCAGCGACAGTTGACTGCGGGCGCTGGAAGAAATTATGGGCCTATGGCTTCGCCTGACGGGCGATATATTCTTTTTCATTCGAGCCGCACCGGCTCGTGGCAAATCTGGCGGATGAACCGGGACGGCGGCGACCCCGTGCAGTTGACCAACGACCAGCAGGAGAGCAACTGGGCGCAGGTGTCGCCCGACTCCTCCTGGGTGATTTATGAACACGCAGGGCAGGCTTCGGTCAAAACTTTGTGGAAGATTTCGATTGGCGGCGGAGAGCCTGTTCGTCTTACAGAAAAGTTTTCGTTGCGTCCCTCTGTCTCGCCCGACGGGCGCTGGATAGCCTGCTGGCAGCGCGAAGATCAGCCGAACGCTCCCTGGCAGATAGCGATTATTCCGTTCGAGGGCGGGCAGGCTGCTAAGCTCTTCGACGTGCCGCAATCCGATGCGGACGGAAATTCCAACATCTTCTGGACTCAGGACGGTCGCGGCGTTGTTTACACGGAATACCGGGACAACCTTACCAATCTGAAGATGCAGCCGATTGACGGCGGCGCGCCGCAGGCGTTCACGAATTTCGCCAAAGACCTTTTCTACTCCTACGCTCTATCGCGCGACGGTCGCCTTGTCTTCGCTCGCAGCCTCACGACGAACGACGTGATTTTAATCAACGACACGGCACGGTCGTCTGGCGAGTGATTATGTAGTGGCCGAAGATTTTGTCCTCTGCGTTGAATCGGTAAGCGCAACTCGAACTTTTATAAATCACAGGCAGAGAACTTTTGTCGCTGCCTCTACAGTTTTGCCGGTTCGCCGCTTCTTGAAATCATTGCTTCTAAGAACTAATCTTAATTTCGTCAATGACGCACAAACTCTTTTCCGTTTCAAGGAGTTTCGATGAAAAAGTCTCTTTCCATTCTCCTGCTCCTGGCCGTACTCGTCTCCGCCTCCGCGCAGACTGACACGACGAAACTAGCCCCGTATCTTACAGAGGTCAGGTCTCTGGCCGAGCAGCCGCAGATAAAATCTTCCTTCGATTTCGTTGATAGAAACCGTGACGCAATTTTGCGCGAGTGGACTGCCATTACGGAGATTAACGCGCCATCGGGTCACGAGCAGGAGCGCGCTAAATACATTGAGAAGATTCTAAAAAAGTACAAGCTCCAAAAAATCTATTACGATTCTGTGGGAAACCTCATCGCGCTGCGCAAGGGCACGGGCGGCGGGCCAACCGTTGTGTTCGATTCGCACATGGACACCGTGTTTCAGCCTGGGCTGAAGATTAAAGCAACGATACGCAACGGCGTGATGTACGCGCCGGGCGTGGGCGACGACACGCGCAACATCGAAGCCATGCTTGCCAGCATTCGCGCTCTGGACGCGGCGCATGTTAAGACCAGAGGCGATCTTTT
>DATHJK010000197.1:0-7618 GCA_035316225.1 Pyrinomonadaceae bacterium | reverse complement strand
ATGAAAAATTTTCCGTCCACTTCGTCGAAATCGAAGATGGTGCAGATGTTGGGGTGGTCTAAGGAGGATGCGAGTTTGGCTTCTCGCTCAAATCTCTTGAGGTTGACTTCTTTGACGGTCAGTTCCTGCGGAAGAACTTTGACGACTACGGTGCGGCCCAGTTTCTGGTCAGTCGCCTTGTAAACAGTGCCCTGCCCGCCCGCGCCGAGCTTTTGAGTGATGTGATAGCTCTTCAGGGTCTGGCCGATCATTGGGGCAGGTATTTAACTCCCAAAGAGGCTCAAACTGCAAATTAAATTTTTCGCACAGGAAACGGGAGGGATGAAAATAGAGGCGTAGAGTAGGCGACGAGGGTGATGCGTAGAGAAAACCGAGCTGATGAAACAGGAGTAATTATCTACCTTTTCTCCATCTGCTCTTTCGCCCCGGTCGCCCACACGCCTCGCGTCCATTCTTCTATCCTCGCGCGGCTCCTGAAAGAATAGCTCGTGCTCGCTCGATTAGCGCGGCGCGATAATTCTGCGCGGTTCGCTCGGAAGCGCTGGGCGACCATGTGACGCGCGGCTGCTGTAAACGTCTGCCGTGAAGTTCCGTCTCTACGCGCATCACGTAAGTTTTGTGCGTGCGCGCGCAGTAGAGCACAAGGCGAAAACCCGATGCGTCGCCTCGCGCTCTGGTGCCTGTGAACATAACCTCTTCGCAACCGTCCATGTCAGCATCCACAGTCTCCGCGCTCCATCTGGCACCATTGAAGTTAGGAACGTCCAGCGGCGCGTGCCCCGAAACACGATAGCCGCGCCCCCGTCGCTCCATCTCGAAGAAGTGAGTCGTGCCAGCTTCCCTTTCATCATGCAGCGCGACAATATTCGAGCCATTTCCGTCTCTAACGACTCGCACGTCGCTAATATCGCCATGATGCGAAACCGATTCAACCCAACGCCGCGCGCTTTCTAAAGAGAGTGAAGCGGAGGCAACAGGCTTCGCAATGGTTGAGGACGATGCGGTCGCTGTCTGAGCCATGTCAGTCGTCCCGTTCGATTCGTTCGGCGCGGCAGCTTGCTCGGCGGTCTCGGCCTGAGTTGGTCGCGCAGTCTCTCCGCTTCGACCCCAAACGAAGAACAGCAATCCCAGCGCAGCGATCATAAAGAGGGGCGTAAATGCGCGGAAGACTACGGAGCGGCGGCTGCTAAGGGATGCAACCGTCGAAGCGAAAGGCTGAATCTCTTCGACCTCGCGTTCCGGCACTACTATGCTTCTCTCTAAGAGCAGGCGCGCGGCTGCGGCGTCGCGCGGACGATCCTGCGGTCGCTTGGCTAAAAGTGTGTGAACGGCCAGAGTTAATTTGCGCGGCAAGTCTTCGCGCAATCTTGGAAGCGGAGGGGGCGCTGCCGTGGCCTGCTTGACCAGAACGGCGGACGGCAATGGGTCTGTGAAAGGAGGCCGACCTGTGAGCATCTCGTAAACCAGAACGCCCAGACTGTAAAGGTCGCTCTGCGCGCCAACACGTTGGCCCATGCATTGTTCGGGCGACATGTAGCGCGGCGTACCCACTATCACGCCGGAGCCTGTCGTCGCGTGCGTCGCCGTTACTTCCGAAGTGGTTGAAGCCAGAACTTTCGCAACTCCGAAATCGAGCACGCACACGCCCTTTTCCGTTAGCATGATGTTCGACGGCTTCAGGTCGCGGTGAATGATGCCAAGCTTGTGCGCTTCGCCAAGCACATCGCAAATCTCTCCGGCCACACGCACCGAGCGCTCCGGCGTGAATCGCCCTTCGCGCGCGAGAGTTTCCGATAGCGTCATGCCTTCGACGAACTCCATCACGATGAAGTGGCGACCGTCGGGCAGCACGCCCGCGTCGAAGATCATGGCCGCGTTCGGGTGGCGCAGCTTCGCCATCGTTCGCGCCTCGCGCATGAAGCGGTCTGTAACGTCCAGGTCTGAGACGAACTCTGATTTGAGGACTTTGATTGCTACGGGGCGTTCCAGTCCAAGATGTCTGGCTAGATAGACCGCGCCCATGCCGCCTGAGCCGATCTCGCGCTCGACCTCGAAGCGACCGGCAATAATCTGGGGGACTTCCATGACTGTAAGCCTTCTTTCAGGAGAGAAGGGTCGCACCTCTGTCTAAAGGTCTGCACGCTGGTGGCGAACGAGGGAAATAAGGAGACAAGCGTCTTGCGAAGACAGTGCGGCTCTGCTTGATTCTCTTTCTAGTGAACCTGGGGAGAGGGAATTTCCGGCGAACCCGGACGCTCGCGTAGTTTACCACTTTTGCCATTTCAAGCAAGTATTTTAGTAGTGGGACAATTTCATCAAGAGAGCAATTCAACAGTTCTTTGCGCTCTTTCTTAGCGTCTTTGCGCCTACAGCGTGAGATGGTTTTTCTCGCTGGAGTCGCTAAGACGCTAAGAAAGAGCGTAGGAGAGTTCAGATTTGTCTGTAGATATTTTGTTCAATGGTGATAATGACACATTACTCGAATGTATGAGAATCCGTTAAATCTCTGGTATAACTCTAATGTTCACCTGTCTGATGTTATTCGCAAAGCGAGGAAGAAAATCAAATGAAACATTCATCCACAGGCATCAAGCTTTTCGCCATCATGCTTATTAGCGTCCTGACTGCGGTTTCGCAAACGTCGGGAAATCTGAAGCATTTCAATACCGATGGACTCGTCTTCGATTATCCAAACGGCTGGACGATTGCCGACCACAGCAATTCGGATGCACAGCAGTTGACTCTGGGACGCAACGACAGCGAGGTGCAGATCACATTGTTCGTGCATAGAGGCGCTGTGGATTCGCCTGAAAGATTGGCGCAGGCGCGAACGAAACTGATTGACCCTTATGTCGAAGGACTATCCCACAATTTCGAGCAGATGGGAGCGCATCCTACTAAGACTCCCGCCACTCTTGAGATAGGCGGCGCGCAGGCCGAAGGCGTGCATGTGCGAGCCGTGCTGGACAATCAACCGGGAGAGGCAGGTGTCTACTGGGTTGTGCTGAACAAGCGCCTGATTGTGCTGACCATCTTCGGCCCGGATCAGGCTATCAAACAGGTAACGAACGCATGGGACACTGTTCGCAACAGCCTGCGCATAGAAGCGAGCAGTCCGGCGGCAAGACCTTCGCCATCACCTTCGGCATCGCCCAGTCCTTCTCCCAGATAGTCTACAGGCCGAACTGGGAGACTTACGCTAACTTTCTTGAATTTGCAGAAGCCGTGCGGCGTGACCTGCGTGACCTGCGGCCACGCGACATGATAGACATTCAATCATTCATGTGGGTTCAGGGTTCAGACGAGTACGAAGAGTGAGCGCCTACCCTTCTTCTTTGCATATATAGGGCATGCGCGCTCGCCAATAATTTTTAGTGAAGGAGAATCCCCGGTGACAGACCTAAACTTTCAGGCGCGACCCGATACCAGCGAGTACGCGCCTTACTATGAGAAGTATATTATCCTCGTTCCGGAAGGCGATGTCGTCGCAACCCTGACCGGGCAGCTAGACGACACGCTCACCTTCCTGCGCGGCCTGTCTGAAGATCAGGCCGACTCGCGCTACGCGCCCGACAAGTGGAGCATCAAGGAGGTGGTCGGTCATGTCATAGACACCGAGCGCATCTTTGGTCAACGCGCCTTCCGCTTCGCCCGAAACGATCAAACGCCGCTTCCGGGTTTCGATCAGGACGAGTATGTTCAATCCGCAAATTTCGGTGAACGCAAACTCAGCGATATTGCGGACGAGTTAGAGTATGTGCGCCGGGCCAACCTTTGCCTGCTTCGCTCGCTGGATGATACTGCGTGGCAGCGGCGCGGCCTTGCAAATGATAACGAGGTGAGCGTGCGCGCCCTTGTTTATATCATTGCCGGGCACGAGACACATCACATGCAGATTATTCGCACAAAATATTTGTAGTAACATCGGACGACAAGTCATAAGAGATCGCTTCGGAGCAGAAAGTAGAATTGAAAGGAGCTAAAGCAAGATGAAACTAAGAATTGCCCTGGCACTTTCGTTTGCAGTGGTAATGCTTACCTCTACGGGTGGAGCATTGATGAGTAGAACAAATTCACTGGCGGCGTCCCCTGTTGCTGCAACTTTTATAGGCACATGGCGGACGACCTGGAAAAACGTTGATGGGCACACGGGTTCAGCGCCCGTGACGGTGAAAGCCGATTCTACGAATGCCAATGCGCTGGACGGGTTTGTAGAAACGGAAGGCCCCAACGGTGTGATGTACGGCATGCTCTCAGCCGATAGAAAAACATGGTCAGGAGATTGGTGGAACTCTAAGGGAGAGAAGGGGACGTTCACGTTCACCTTAACAGGGAACAGGAGTTTCGATGGCAGCTACACGATAGAAGGCACCGCCGGGAGCTTTAGCTGGAGCGGCACAAGGTAAACGATGAACTTAGAAACAGAGCGGCTTGTGTTGCGAATGTGGCGTGAGGAGGAGGACTTCGAGGCATACGCCCAAATATGCGCAGACACGGAGGTGATGCGCTTCCTCACGCCGGAGGGCAAGACGCTTACACGCGCAGAGACGTGGCGGCAAATGGCATTCCTGATAGGGCACTGGCAGTTGCGCGGCTACGGCCACTGGGCTGTTGAAGAGAAGGCCACAGGGAATTTCATAGGGCGTATAGGTTTTCTAAACCCTGAAGGCTGGCCCGGGTTCGAGATAGGCTGGACGCTGGCGAGAGATGCATGGGGCAAGGGCTACGCTACGGAAGGAGCCGGACGCGCGCTTGAGTATGCGTTCACAGATTTGAGGAGAGAGCGCGTCATCAGCCTCATACATCCTGAGAACAACAACTCGATCAGAGTGGCCGAGCGGCTGGGCGAGAAGCTGGAAGGCAAGACGGAGGTGCATGGGATAGGAGTCTTGATCTACGGCATCTCGCGCGAGACATGGCTCGCTGCCCGATAAATTTTCGCACGAAGGCAGACTGATTTAAGAAGTTGTGGTCGCCTTCAGCGATTAAAGCGATTTCTCAAACAGCTTCTTTACTGGCTACTGTTCTTGTAGTAGACCTGCAAATCTCTCTCGCCCGTGATTAGCCAGCGACCCGCTACGCGCACCAGCGTGAGCCTCTGCTGAACCGAGCCGTTCGAGTATTTCTCTTCACCCTGAAACTCCCAGGTCTTATCCAGAACAACTGTAGCGCGCTCGCCAGATGGGTCTGGAGTAATCTTTATGTTGCTGAGCTTCACGTCCAAAGAATCGTAAGCGTCGAATGCCTTCTGGCGATCCGCGCTCACCCTGCTTGAGCTGACGTTCGATAGCTGATAGTAGGTTTCAAGCGTGTCCGTGTAGAAACTCATGTGCGCGGAGAGATCGCGCGAGCGTGTAGAGGCAGCCCATCCGTTCAGCGTCGTCATAATCTGCTGGCGTATGGCAGCTTCGTCAATTGGCGATGGCGTCGGCGTCGGGCTGGGGCTGGTGCGCGTGTTGGCGTTCGCTACGGTGCGCGCGTTGCTGTTCGCTGCTCCGTTCTGATTGACGTTGGCTGTGCGATTATTCTCTCTCAAGTAAATCCACGCGCCGATTGCGCCGAGCGCTACAAGAAGAATGATGACGAGCGCGGAGAGCATTATGACCAGTCCGCGATTTGACGAGCGCGCTGCCGGTGGAGTTTGCACGGGCGTCTGGTACAAGACCGGGGGAGGCAGGGGTACGACGGGCGCGGCTTTCGTGTGGTCGGACTTAAAAGACGGAGTTGTGGGAAGAGGAGCGGCGCGCGGCATGACTTCGGTTGGCGGCGGCTCGTTCTGAGGGCTGACGATAGTAGCTTCAGGGTCTTGCCCGCTGACTCTCAGTAGAGACGTGCCGTCCTGTAGACAGAAACGCAGCGTGTCGTCCGTGTAAGTACTCTGACATTTCGGGCAACGTTTCATTCAGTTGTCATGCAGTTAAGGAGCAGTCAGTACCACCGGCAGATGAACAAGCAGGATAGCGTAAAGAGAAATTATTCAAGTGGAGTAATCACTCTTTCATCCTTCATCCTTGCCTTTCCGACGGCGGTACTGACCTTCAGATTCCTACGACCAGGCGCGCGACCCACCAGACCATGACGAGCGCGAACAAACACCACGTCACACCCTGAGCGGGGCGCAGGCGCGATAATGCGTGACGGATGGAATCGAGCCTGAGCAGTGCCGCCGCAGAATATATCCACACCAGCACGGAAGCCAGAAAGAGCAGAGGGCTGAACGGGTTGTACTGTATTGCGCGCCACAAATGGCCGTGGGCTATGGCGCAGAATGCGTGAGTCATGCCGCAGCCGGGGCAGCGAAGACCTGTCAGCGCACGGAACGGGCAGAGTATCAGGCCGGGTTCGTCCGATGGCTGCCACAGCGCGCTCACTATGAAGATCGCGGACAGGCCAAGCAGCAACGCCCACGCTCGCCTGTTATCTGAGAATCGGGCGTGCGTAGATGCTGGCGTTCGTATAGAGGAGGCTAATACTCCTTCGTGCGAATCTGTCTCTGGCTCTACTGCTGCTTCACCCGTGCGTATACGCATCTCGTTCTGATCGTTAGCGCTCATCTTCTACCGGCGTCCCAGATTTTGTTCAACTCGGTCTGCATCATGAAGAGACTTACGACACCAAGTCCTACGACCGACAGGACGAGCGAGATCACGGAGATGTCATTGCGCGGCAGCCCCGCCCTGTCCTGCATCTCTAACATCAACTGCGGGTACTTGTAGTGAAGATAGATGCCGTAAAGCCCGCACGTGACTATCGCCAGCAGCAGGTCCAGCCCCGGATTGATGTCCTCGCGCCCGAGAGAATTTTTGACCTCGGTCATTATGGTATACCACCACCAGATGCCGTAGATGCCGCAACTGATTAGAGTGAAGACGATCACCATGATGGGGTCGCGGTTTTCGCCAACGGCGTAAAGGCCAGCACGCGAGCCGCCAGCGTACTGCATCCCATAAGCAGGGTCACCATAAGGCGGAGTCTGCGGAGGCGCGTAACCTCCGGGAGCTTGTGCGCCCGGCGGCGGCGCGGTCGAAAATGGCTGCGAGTTGGCCTGCCCTCCAAACTGTTTTCCGCAATTGGTGCAGACGCGAGACGCATCATCGTTCGCCTGGCCGCAATTTGTACAATAGATCATCTGTCTAGTTGCTCCTTAGTTAAAAAGTAGATAGTAGCCAGTAGCCTGTAGTCGGTAGCCAGCATGGAAGAGATTGAGCCGCTTTCAAGATCGAATTTTATCTCAACATTGAGCGCTCGGAAAAAACTACTGACTACTATTTACTGTCTACTTAACCTATTCATTTGTCACGTTCGGAATCCAGAAAAGCTGACTGTCAACTGTTACGGAGCGAAGTCCATGCGAGGGGAGATCGCTTTCGTTTAGTCCCAGGAAAGTGAAATGTGGCATATCACTCTTGACAGTCTGAAACCAGCCGTGCGCTGCGAGTATACGCCGCACTCTCGCATTCTCGAACTCGGCTACGTCCAGCGCAAGCATCGAGATATGCTGCGAAGCTCCGGGCGCGGCTACGGAGTATAGAATTGATTTACGGAAATCGCGGCTGAAGAAGATACCACGTTCTTCCAGGCGTAGAACCTGCGCGACCTGATCGTGAAGGGGAAGCGG
>DATHJK010000196.1:0-2180 GCA_035316225.1 Pyrinomonadaceae bacterium | reverse complement strand
GCGTGCCGCCGAGGGCGACATGCAGGCGTTCGAGGAGCTTTACCAGCGCCACAATCGTCGCGTCTACTCCTTATGCCTGCGCATGACGCAGAACGTCTCGGAGGCGGAAGACCTTGCCCAAGAGGTCTTCATTCAGCTCTTTAGAAAAATTGGAAGCTTTCGTGGCGAGAGTGCCTTCACCACCTGGCTGCACCGCCTGACGGTCAATCAGGTCTTGATGCATTTTCGCAAGCGCGGCGTGCGCATGGAACAGACCACAGAGGATGGCGAAACTCCTGTGCAGATAGTTCAGGGCACAGAGAATCCCAACGCCATGCCTGTCGTTGATCGCATAGCGCTCGACAAGGCCATAGCCCAACTTCCCCCAGGCTATCGCACCGTCTTCGTGCTGCATGATGTTGAAGGACACGAGCATGAAGAGATTGCGCGAATGCTCGGCTGCTCAGTCGGCACATCGAAGTCGCAACTTCATAAGGCGCGCATGAAATTACGCATGCTGCTCAGGCAACAGAAACAGCCCGGCTAGCTTCCAACGACCTCGTATCGCCCGCGAGAGTTTCCCCGTGGCGGCGGGCGGCCAGTTGCAAAATTTTGTTGAGTCCTTCTGGCTCGGACTCTTCTTGCCGGAATCCAAAAATGGGCAGTCTCCCCGTGATTGCTTGAAAAGGACTAGGAAAGGAACTTGCGCGAGTGACGCTCTTCCCCTTAGAAATTTCGTCGCGCGTGAGTTTAAGGTGAACGAAGATGAACTGCGAGAAGTGTCAGGAACTTCTAAGCGACTTTCTCGATGGCACTATCACACGCGAAGACCGCGCAACGTTCGACGCGCATCTTGAAGAATGCATGTCGTGCGCGGGCGTACGCGACGATCTGGGTACGATTGTAAGCTTCTGCCGCGAGCGTCGCGGAGAATACGCTTCCCCGCCGAATGAGCGAGCCATGTGGCTGCGCATACGCAACCTTATTGAGAGCGAGCGCGACTCGGAAATTGCGAAAACAGCGGTTGCGTCGAACAGAAACGAAATCGTTGAGAGCGAAAGCCTGTGGTCACGCCTTCTGCACAGCCACTGGGATCTTTCTCTGCCGCAGCTAGCCGCTTCGATCATAGTCATAGCAATCCTGGTTTCGCTCGCAACCGGCTTTGGCGTGCGACGCTGGCAGCCACAGACCGCCACTGTAGAGCCTCGTGCAAATGCGCAAGTGGCGCAGGCCATCCCGAATGTTATGACGCTGGATGAACGCACTCGCGATCAGCAGCTAGCCATAGATTACTGGAACCGGCGTATAGAAGATCGCCGCGCGCGATGGAGTCAGCAGATGCGCGATGCGTTTGATCACAATCTAAACGTACTCGATCAGGCCGTCGCAGATCAGCGCCAACAGTTGAAAATTAACCCGCACGACGAAATTTCCGAGGAGATGCTTAACGACGCGCTCAACGAGAAGATAAGATTGTTGAGAGAGTTTTCAGACCTGTGATAAAAGCTGACGGAGCGCTCACGTCGTTATTGAAAGCGAGAAGTGAGCACACCGAAGCTTCCGTAATACACCTCCCCTCGCTTTGTACTACTTTCCTAAGGTTGATGAGCCGTAAGCAGATGAGCAACAGAAAACCCGACGCCCCGCGCTCAATCAGGCACTCACGTTTGATGTGGACGCTGGCTTCTGTCGTCGTCATCATAATCTCTGTCGCTCCACTGGCCGTCGCGCAGCACAGTTTCTCGCGCACTTATCCTGCTCGCAAGAACGTCAGGCTCGACGTGACCAACCGCACAGGCGCTGTGACGGTCACGGGCTGGGATCGCAACGAGATTAAGGTCACAGCGAGCATTGAATCGCCCGCCGCGCGCGTCACGCCCGAAGTGAATGACGAAGGGCTGATGATTGATGTGGTGAGCGCGAATCGTGGGCGCGGCGACGTGGGCAGCGTCAACTTCAACATATTCGTTCCATTTGATTCAACCGTTGATATAGAGACTCGTCTGGGTGACATACGTGTCACGGACGTGCAGGGTCAATCGGTACGCGCGCACGTCTCGTCCAGCGGTGACATTGCTCTGGTAAATATAAACTCGGCTTCGGTTATGGCTGAGAGCACTTCGGGACAAATCTTCTTCGACGGCGAGCTGCTCGCGGGCGGGACTTATAAGTTCTCAACCGTTGAGGGCGACATCAACATA
>DATHJK010000195.1:0-2907 GCA_035316225.1 Pyrinomonadaceae bacterium | reverse complement strand
TCGCGCGAAAATTCTTTCCTGCTCAGGAGGCCATAGGTCGGCGCTTTAACTTCGGTGGCCCCAATGATCCGTTCTGGGAAGTGATAGGCGTGGCCGCCGACGGCAAGTACAACAGTTTGGGCGAAGACCCCAAGCCAGCTTTCTATCGTCCGCTCTTGCGCGACTACAGCAACAACGTGACGCTGGTTGCGCGCACGATGGGTGATCCGCAAGCTGCCATCCGAGGCTTGCGCCGCGAGATACAGAACCTTGATGCGGCTTTGCCTCTCTATAACGTGGAGACGTTGACCGAGCATATGAACGTGCCTCTGTTCCCGGCGCGCATGGCCGCGACTGTGCTGGGCAGTTTCGGCGTCCTTGCTCTCATACTTGCGACCATAGGCATCTACGGCGTGATGAGTTTTGTAGTGGCGGGGCGAACGCGCGAGATTGGAGTTCGTATGGCTCTGGGCGCGCAAAGGCGCGACGTGCTCAAGCTAATCTTGAGGCAGGGAATGATGCTGGCATTGATAGGCATTGGCTTAGGGCTTCTGGCCGCCGCCGCCGTTTCGCGCATCATGGGCAGCCTGCTCTACGGAGTGAGTCCAACAGACCTTGTTACCTTCGCGCTCATCGCGCTGCTTTTAGCAGGTGTTGCGCTTATGGCCTGCCTGATACCTGCGCGCCGTGCAACGCGCGTCGATCCTATGGTTGCGCTTCGCTACGAATAAGGGAGGGACGATGGATACATTGCTGAAGGATGTGCGCTACAGCTTCCGTATGCTCAGGAAGAGTCCGGGCTTCGCGCTTGTCGCTGTGTTCGTGCTCGCTTTAGGGATAGGTGCGAACACCGCAATCTTCTCCGTAGTCAACGGCGTGATTCTGCGGCCTCTCTCTTTCAGCAACCCCGACCGTATCGTCGCAGTGCACGGTCGTGTGGATGATGCGAACAGAGCGATTGTAGTCTCTTATCCTGATTTCATTGACTGGCGAGACTCTACACAGACGTTCGAGGCGCTCGCGGTTTACAACAGGGCGGGCACGCTTCTAACGAACACCAATGACGAGCCTGAGCGGATGATCGGCGTGGTGGCTTCCGCAGACTTCTCGCGTGTGCTTGGCATAGAGCCGCAGATGGGGCGCTTCTTTACGCGCGATGAAGAGCGGCCAGACAGCGCTCCTGTCATCATCATCAGCTATGACATGTGGCGTCGCCGCTTTAACTCTGACCTTAGCATCCTCGGTAAGCAGATTAGAGTCTCTAACAAGGCTACGACCGTCATAGGCGTGATGCCGCAGGACTTCAAGTTCCCTGTTGATGAGCCGAGGACAGATTTCATACAACCTCTGGCTCCGTCCATAGGCGACAACGCGACAAAACGAAGCTCACACTTTCTCAAAGTCGTCGGGCGATTGAAGCCGAATGTGAGCTACGCGCAGGCGACCACAGAGATGCGAGCCATAGGCGAACGTCTCGAACAGGAGCACCCGGACGAAGGGTTCACGCTCGGCACGTCAATCGTCCCGCTGCATGAAGATGTTGTGGGCAACCTTCGACACTCGCTTCTGGTTCTGCTCGCGGCTGTGGGCTTCGTCCTGTTAATCGCCTGCGCAAACGTGGCGAATCTTCTGCTCGCGCGTGCCACTGCAAGACAGAAGGAGATAGCAATACGCACGGCTTTAGGCGCGAGCCGGAAGCGCATACTAAGACAATTGCTGACGGAGAGTTTGCTGTTGTCTTTGACGGGCGGAATCCTCGGGTTGCTCGTGGCGATGTGGGGAGTTGACCTGCTTGTAGCCGCAAGCCCTCTGGACATACCGCGCCTGAATGAAGTTGGTTTGGACGGGCGCGTGCTCTTGTTCACGGCTGCGGTCTCTTTGGTGACGGGCATCTTCTTCGGCCTTGTGCCCGCGCTGCAAGCTTCAAAGGTTGATTTTAACGAAAGTCTGAAAGAAGGGGGGCGCGGCTCTACAGAAGGCGGCTCGCGTTCGCGCGTTCGCGCGCTTCTGGTTGTAGCCGAGATGGCGCTATCGCTGGTTCTTCTTATCGGCGCGGGGCTGATGATTAAAAGCTTCGTGCTCTTGCGCTCGGTCAACCCCGGCTTCGACGCGCGCAATGTTCTGACGACTTCGCTCTCCGTGACGCGAGTGAAATACCCTCAACCCGCCGAGCAGAAGCTCTACTTTCATGAAGTTCTAAATCGCGTCGCAGCTTTGCCGGGAGTCGAGTCCGTTGGCTTTGTTAACCCGCTGCCTTTGAGCGGCAATTCGTCTTCCGTGACTTTCACCATAGCCGGCGCTCCGCCCATTCAGCCGGGCCACGAGCCTGAGTCGAATTACCGCCGCGTCACGCCGGATTACTTTCGAGTGATGCGCATCCCTGTGTCTCGCGGGCGCGCATTCACAGAGCACGACACGGAGGACGCGCCAAAGGTCGTTATCATCAACGAATCTTTCGCCAGACAATTCTTCCCCAACGAAGAGCCGCTTGGACGCTCCGTAATCATAGGCGCGGACGCTGAGAATCCTAACCCGCCGCCGTGTGAAATCGTAGGCGTTGTGGGCGACGTGCATCACGAGGGATTGGACGAAGAGGCCGGGCCTGAATACTACATCCCTTACGACCAGTCGCCGCAGCGCTTCATGGAGATGGTCGTGCGCTCCAGGACAGAGGGCGCTGGCGGATTGATGGCAACGGTGCGCAACACAATCAAAGAGATTGACCGCGAGCAGTTCGTCCCGGAGTTCAAGCCTATGGGGGAACTGCTTTCCGATTCCATCGCAGCGCGCCGATTCAACATGCTGTTGCTGGGAATCTTTGCAGGGGTCGCTCTGTTGCTGGCCGCAGTCGGCATCTACGGCGTGATGGCCTACTCGGTCGCGCAGCGCACTCATGAAATCGGAATACGCATGGCTCTGGGCGCGCAA
>DATHJK010000194.1:0-13015 GCA_035316225.1 Pyrinomonadaceae bacterium | reverse complement strand
CTTTTTCTCATTATAGTAAAGGTAAAAGGGCCGAGGCTTGTATAAATGGTGGGCGCGAGCCAGCGCAGCCCGCAAGTGAAAATGGGGGGCGCGCCTGCGGGCGTCGCTCTAAATTAGGGGAGACAATTATGCCGGATCGGGAGATCACCTGCACAGAGTGCGGTACGCCCTTTACCTTCACCGAGCGCGAGCAGGATTTTTACAGGGAGAAAAATTTGAGCGAGCCGCGCCGCTGCAAAGCATGCCGCGACGCGCGCCGCGCAAACTTCAGCGGCGGTGGAGGGGGCGGCGAGCGCCAGCGTTACGAGATAACTTGCGACAAGTGCGGTAAACAGGACAGCGTGCCCTTCAAGCCTTCGAGCGGCAGGGCTGTGCTCTGCGGCGAATGCTTCAGCGCCATGCGCTCGCAGCATCAGTAGCCACCCACGCGCTTTCTGGAAATTTTCCGGGCGACGGCGGCGAACAAACAGGCTGCTCTTGCCGTATAGACCAGAGAAGAGTGCGACCATTTCAAGGTTCGACGAGGAGAGGATGTAAAAATCTTCTCCTCCTGTTTTTGTTTTCGGATGAGCTACGAAACCATTCAATTCGAGATGCGCAAGGGTGTTGGGCTGGTAACGCTCAATCGCCCCGCCGCATTGAACGCGCTCAACCTGGCCGTTGCGCACGAGTTCCGCTCTGCTTTTTCGGAAGCCAGAGAGAGCGGCGCTCGCGCAATCGTAATTACGGGCGCGGGGCGAGCGTTCTGCGCCGGGGGCGATGTGCGCGAGATGCAAAGAATGGCCGAAGGTGACGGTAACGTCGGGGCTTTCTTTGAAGAGCCGCTGAAACTTCTGCACGAGTCCATTCTGCTCATCAGAAGAACGCCGCTTCCAGTCATTGCCGCCGTTAACGGCGTCGCTTCAGGCGGGGGATGCAATCTGGCTCTTGCGTGCGATCTGGTGGTGGCCTGCGAGAGCGCGCGATTCAACCAGGCTTTCATCAAGATTGGTCTCACGCCCGATTGCGGCGGCACGTTCCTGCTTCCTCGTTTAGTTGGCATACACCGCGCCGCAGAGCTTCTGATGACGGGCGACATGATTGACGCCAGACGAGCCTATGAGATGGGAATGATTAACCGGGTCGTCGCAGATGACGATCTGATGAATGAAGCGCTCACGATGGCAGAGAGACTGGCGCAAGCGCCGACCGCTTCAATCGGACGTATAAAGTGGTTGCTGGACGCGAGCGCGGCGAACGACTTCGCTGCACAACTAGACCTGGAGCACAAAGCGCAAGTTCAGTCGGGGCAATCACAGGATTTCAAAGAGGGCATCGCAGCCTTTTTAGAGAAACGGCCTCCAAATTTCGTCGGAGGGTGAAACCGTTTCAAGAGTTTCCCGAAAGGGCTGCGAGCCGCCTGGATGATGAATCCGGCGGCTCGAATTCTTTTGGGGGTAAAGGGGAAATGGGAAAAAGGTGAAAAGGCAAAGAGAGTAATAAGGATAAGCGCAAATCATTCCTTCGATTCTCTTTTCCTTTCACCCATTCGCATCGAGGTGAGTCATGGCATCGCTGACATACATGCAGGTGCTTCGAGGGAATCGCACATTCCGTCGCCTGTGGCTGGGGCAGGTGGTCTCGGAGCTTGGTAACTGGTTCAACTTCATAGCCGGTCTTGGGCTTGTGCGCGCTGTTTCAGCCAATGCGCCAGAGGCTACGGCAATCATGCTCATGTGCCGCCTTGCGCCGTTCGCGCTCATCTCGCCTATAGCGGGAGCGTTCGCAGATCGCTGGTCGCGCCGCACCGTCATGCTCGTTACAGACCTTGCGCGCGTGATAGTTGCTCTGGGATTCCTGATGGTCAGAAGACCGGAGGATTTGTGGATAGCTTATACCTGCAACGTAGCGCTCACCATCCTGGGCACGTTCTTCGAGGCGGCTAAGAATGCAGCCACGCCGAACATCGTGGGCGACGAGGGCTTGCTGGCCGGAAACGCTTTGATGTTCTCATCGCGCTTCCTTCTGATGACGCTCGGCTCTGTATTGGGCGGGTGGGCGTCTGCGCGCTTCGGCTATCACACGGCGTTCCTCATAAACTCCGCCTCGTTTCTGGTCTCGGCCTATTCGGTCTGGCTTGTGCCGGAGCGAGAGACCAGACAGGAGATGAGGGACGAAGAAGCGCCGCAGCAGAAACTCTGGCGAGACGTGCGCGAAGGCTGGTCTTACATAGCGAAAAATCGGCTGGTCACTGCGATCATAGGAGTAAATATTCTGTGGGCTACGGGCGGCGGCGCTGTGAACCTTATAACGGATCGGTTGGGCGGAATCGTCTTCGCAGGCCAGAGCGGCATGAAGCCTGATGCTGCGGTCGCGGCGCTCTATGCTGCGTCAGGAGCAGGATTGTTTCTGGGGATGATGTTCGCGCGCCGCGTAGGCTCGCACATAGAGCTTCATCGCGCGACAGTCCCGTTCATAGGCTGGACGCTCATAACGCAGGGAATCTTCTTCGCTTTAATGGGCGTGTTGCCGACAATATGGCTCGCGTGCGCGATGGTATTCATGTCGCGCATTGTTATAGGCGTTGAGTTCGCGTACCAGGAGACGTTGATAATGCGGCTCGTACCCGATAACTTGCGCGGGCGCGTGTCAACAATGGATCGCTCGCTTGAGTTTATGGTGTGGACTGTCTCCACAGCCATAGCGGGCTGGTCGCTTCATTTGATAACGCCGCGCATGCTCACCTTCATCTGCGGCCTGCTCTCTGCAAGCCCCGGAGTCGTCTGGCTCGTGGCCTTCGCATCACGCATGCTGAAGATGCCACAGAAGATCGGAAGGGAAGAAGATGAGAATGAAAGTGAAGAGACCGTGCTGGCTTCGGCGGGCTAAAGCAGGGGCAGAGGACAAGTCCTCTGCCCCTATCTATTCTACGCCACGATGATTGAGGCGCGCAGTCCCGTGAGTTCCGAAAAATCTTTCGTGTAGATGGCTTCGACCTTGCGAATCTGGCCGACGCATTCTGCTATCTCGCCGGTGGTAATGAAGCCGTCTTCTGTGTGGGCTATGGCCCATGCGGGGAGGTGCGCGGCAGTTTGAATAAGTTCTTCTACAAATCGAAGGTATTGCTGCTTGGTGGCTACGGGCGTGCCCAATCGTCCTGACAGAGCGCGCTCCGCTTCGTCCCAGAAATCGTCGCCGCCGCGAACCCACTCTTCGCGCCATGATAGAAGCGTGCTGCATGCGCGCAGTGGAAGGTTTGTGGCGCGCGGCAGGCGCAGGAATAGAAGGTCTGCGTGCTGCTCTGCTATGAAGGAACGCGCGTCGCGGTTCGTGGCGGTGTTTCGTTGCGAGTTGTTGACCGGGGCAGGAGCGCTCTGCCACGCGCGGCGGAAAACATCTGAAAGCGCCAGCGGTTCGCGTAAACTGCGCGTTTCGTCGTCGAACGACAGGACGTAATCGCCTACGGACATGCCTACAGAGAGCGCAAGCGAGCGCAGTATGGAAGCGCCGCCCGTCGTCGAATCCGTATTCAGAATATTGAGTCGCAGATTATCGAACCACCATGCGTCCGTTTCCGTGAACCACTTTCGCAGCGCAGGGTTGTTCAACTCATCGCGCGGCACGTAGAGGTCTTCCAGAAGTCTCTCAAGATTCTCCTCGGTCAAACGCTCGGAGTTGTTTTCAATGAAAGCGTGAGCGCGCGCGTAAGCCCACTCGGCCTGGTCGTTAGCCGCAACGCGCGCGTCCCAGCGTTTCAAGTAGAGCCCCAACTCAGGCTCGCCCGTGAAAGGCATGGCAACGGAGCGAAACTTCAATCGGCGCAGGACGCTCGCCTCGAAGGCGAGCCACCCGACGGTAATCGTGCCCGAGCCGTTCGGCGCTGGTCTCGCCTGTATGGTCTGTGGTCGTGATTCAGAAACCAAAAATTTTTCCCTTATCAAAATTTGCGGCCTGTTCTACATGTTCCCGCCCGTCATCTTCCGCCTCTACAGGCTTCGCTTCGCCTCTCTCATCTTGCTGGGCAAATGAGCTTAGCTCCGAGAAATGTTCGAGCGAGAGAAATGCTCGGACTACGCGCGGATCGAATTCAAGGCCAGCCCACGCGGCCAGATGCTTTCGCGCTTCTTCTTCGTTGAGCGCCGGACGAAAGGGACGTGCATCTGTAAGCGCTGCGTAGGCGTCTGCCACGCGCAGTATTCGCGCTGCGAGCGGAATCTGTTCGCGGCTGAGCGCGTCGGGGTAGCCCGCGCCGTTCCACCACTCCTGATGCCACCGCACCAGAAGCTGCGCGCCGCGATCCGCGCCGGAACTCGCGGCCTCCTGTTCGCCAATCACAGGATGGCGCATCAAGTCTATTCGCTCCTCTTCGTTGAGCGTGCCTTTGCGCGTGATATATTCGCGGTTCATTGCGACTTCGCCCAGGTCATGCGCGAGCGCCGCTACCTTCAGCGATGCGCGGTCGTGCTGCGCGAGGTGAAAGAGCTTTGCCATCTCGTCCGCTATGCGTGCTATGCGAGCAGCATGAGCATTCGAGTAGGCTTCGAACTCGTCCGCCGATGAAGCCAGCCGCGCGAACATCTCGCCGGTCGCGCTCTCGCCGGAAGTGAAATCAAGTTTGAGCATAAGGGAAGTAGCCAGTCAGATAGTAGCCTGTAGTCGGTAGAAAAACTTTCAGCTATGGGTTTTCTTTCAAAGTCGGCGATTATTAAACCTCTTCATGCTGGCTACTGTCTACCGGCTACTGCCTATTTCTTAACAATCAAGCTGTCCAGAAGTCGTCGCGCCTCCGCATTCTGCGGCTCTACTGAGAGTGCGCGCTCAAGCTCTGTCTGTGCGCGGCGGTGCAGTCCTACGTCTCTGTAAAGCTCTGCGAGAAAAATATGGTAGAGGGCTTTTTGACCGTCTATCGCTATGGCTGCCTGAATCTCCGTTTCGGCCCGTCGCCGGGTCTTCGCGTCGAAAGCCAGCGCTCGCCCGAAGTAGGCGCGGTAGTCGGCATTATTCGGAGCCGCGCTGGCGGCCACGCCGAGCAGTTGAACGGCCTGTTTCTGCGCGCCCTGTTCGAGCGCTGCAACGCCGCGCTTGAAGCTCTTTTCCGCATCCTGCGCTGAAACGGGCGCGTCACCTCGCTGCTCGTTCTGATTCGCAGTCCGCGACTTGACCGATGACGTTTCCGCGTGCCGCGCCTGATTAACTTTGCCCTGTGTGCCAGCCTTCAATTTTGCGGTGAGGGTCAGGTCGTAAGCGGCGCGCTGCTTTTGATCCTTGAGCGTCTCGTAGGCTTGGGCCACTGCTGCGAAAGCCGATTCGACGCGGGCGTGAACCTCTGCGTCCGCGTGTTGACGAAACTTGTCTGGATGAAACCGCTTGGCGTGCGAATAATAGGCGCGCTTTACATCGGCGGGCGAAGCAGTGCGCTCGATACCGAGTATCCGGTAGAAACTCTCTGCGCTGTCAAGACGCGCGAAAAGCTCTTGAAGCTCGCGCTCCTCGTCCGCTTCAACGGCAGGCGCAGGCGCTTCCTGCTGTTTCTGCTCCGGCGCTGCCTCTGCTATTTTCGCGGGCTGCTCGGCTGCGGCTCGTGCAGAAACGCCCTTCAACGAAATAGCATCTTGCATCTCTTCATCGGTGAAGGCGCGAGGCTCGCCACCGCGCTTGACTATGCCGCTATTGACGAGCGCGTACAGCGCCATGAATGTCTGCATTGATGGAAGCCCGCTGAGCGCCAGTAATTCTCTGATGGTGAGCGGCTCCATCACGCGCGTCATCACGAAAGCCTCTTCAGGATTAAGCGTCGGGCTGATCGCAGCGCCCGGAACAGGTGAAACTTTCTCCTCCGGGTTTGTGAATCTGGAAGCAACGTAACCGTGAGGCAGGCGTCGCGCGGCCTCAATTGAAATCTCTGCTATGCCAACCGTAGTGAGCACATCTTCTGCAAGGCGCACGCGCGCGTCAAATTCCCACGAGCCGTCAATCCATAGCATGGCAGGTCGAAGCATGTCTGCCACCTGGCGCGCGCGCAACTCTGCCAGAGCTTCTTCGGTGACTGCGCCGCGCGCGACCAGCGATGCGCCGGTCTCAACGTCGGAAACGGCTTCGGATGCAGCGACCATCTCGCTCTCTTTAATCATCCCCCAGCGGCGTAAACACTCGGACATGCGAAAGATTCTAAGATTCGAGATGGCGTAGATGATCTCGCCGTCGTCAAAATAGACGACCGTCTTGGCACGCTCATGCGCCAGACGAAGCGCGCCTGTCAAACGTGCTGTAGAAATTTCGCGTATGAGTTCTACGAGCGGGTGCTCGTGCAAATGACCCTTCATGTCGCGCGGGAGGAATGCCGTCTCGACCGATGCGGCTTCCTTCAAAGCATCATAACGCATGCAGTGTAGAAAATGAAAATGAGAGTCACAAACCGGGGCCGGGGTCTACTCAATCCCTGGGTGAAACGAGAAAGAGAACTCACCGTCGAAGACACAAAGAGAACACGTAGATTAAACGGAGAGGAATTTCAGATCTGAAATCTCAAATCTGAGATTAAATGTTCTGAATCTCTCTTCGGCTTCCTCTGTGTATTCTGTGTACACGGTTGTGGGTTATCAGCTTTCACTTTATTCAAGGCTGAATATACCCGGCCACTTTTTATGAACATCTTTGACACCTCAGCATGCGTGAACTATATTTGCAGAAAATAGATTCCGAAATTTTTTAAGAAGCCGCGCTCTACTGAAACTCTTGGTGAAGCGCACAGTTTGGGATTTGTGTTTTATGAGCAAGCCGGTCAGGGGAAAATCTTTGCAAGCAGGGTTAAAGATGAGTGGGAGACTGGATTCGGGCAGCGAATTGAAGACGCTGGACTCAGAGATAGTGGATCTGCTTTACGCGCAGACGCTCTCGCCAGACTCAATGAGCACGCCGACGAGTGTGTGCAAGGCATTCTCGGAGATTCTGCTAAAACGATGGGAGCTGTGCTGCATACTCATCTACCTCAGAGGGCCGGACGGCCACCTGAGAGAAAGCGCCATGCACTTAAGCCCGCATCTGGATAGCTCGGTTGCGCATGATGCAGGCGTAGCTTTCGCTGTCGCTATAGAGAGAGCGCGCGATGAGGTGCAGGTCTGGTTGGACGAAGATACCGCAGGACAAAATTTCAGCAACGGGTTGAGAGAGCGATTGATGGATGCTGGCCTGCGAGCTTGCGTGGCTACGCCCATTCACGCGAGCGGCCAACTGGTCGGCGCGCTCGTGGCGCTCTCGGCCTTTCCAGAAAGAATGCGTGCGGCTCTGGGGGGATTGCGCTTCGCGGCTGCGCCTATTGTTATCGCAGTTGGAATCGCAGAGCGCTGCGTTGCCATGCACGATCAACGCCAACGTATAGAACATCTGGTAGAAGAGCTTCAGCAGCACAGTGGCGCGCTGGAAGAGGCCAACAGCGAGTTGCAGCGCGTGGGGCATTATCGCTCGCTATTTCTAGCGCGCATGTCGCACGAATTGCGCACGCCGCTCACTTCCATGCTAGGGTTTACTGAGATAATGCTGGATCAGGAGAAGTTGACTGACGCGCAGCGCCGTTTCTGCGAGAAGATTCAGGCCGCAGGGATGCAGTTGCAGGCGAGCCTCAACCAGCTTGTCGATCTATCGCGCCTTGAAGCGGGGCACACGGAGCTTTTCCTTCATGAATTCTCTTTAAGCGAAACCTTGCGCGAGTCATGCGCGGCTGTGGCGCGTTTAGCGCAGAAGCAGGAGGTAGAGATTGACTGTCCGCCATTGCATGACATTCCTTCAATCGTTTCTGACGAAGGGAAACTGCGGCAGGTGCTCTACAACTTCCTGGCTCACGCCATCAGTCGCAGCCGCGCGGGACAAAAAATAATAGGGCGCGTAGAGTGCCCGGACAAATCACGTTTCCAGATTATCATTGAAGACGAGGGCGAGCCTTTACGCGATCCTGCGCAGGTGTTCAAGCCGATTGATCTGAAAGCGCCGTCGGGAGAGGCAGCGAGCATGAACGAGCTTGGTCTGGTGATAGCGCGCCGCCTGATAGACATGCTGGGCGGCAGCGTCCATCTTGAAAACCGCGACACGCGCGGCCTGAGCGCCACCATAGAGCTACCGTCGCGCCCGCCGGAAAAGAGATGAATGGTGAATGGATAAAAGCAGTTCTATTTGCCATTTACCATTTACCATTCACCTCTTTTTTAACTTGAAACCGTTATGATCGAGATACGCGAATGCGCTACGATTGAAGAGTACGATGGGTGCATTCGTTTGCAACGCGAGGCGTTTGGCTTGCCTGACCTGGAGATAAGCCCGCGCCGCCACCTGATTGTCTCGCGCATGGCGGGCGGCTGGACGCTCGGCGCGTTCGATGGCGATAGAATGGTCGGGTTCGTGCATCATCTGGTTGCTGTTCGCGGTCGGGATGAAATCATTGGCTACTCGCACATGATGGCTGTGGCGCGCGATTATCAGAATCACGGCGTTGGGGCGCGATTGAAGTTTGCGCAACGCGAGCGCGCTCTGCTGGAAGGAAGAAATTACATCAAGTGGACTTGGGACCCTATGCAGGCGCGTAACGCCCATTTCAATCTTAATCGTCTGGGCGTAGTCGTGCGCTCATACGCGGAAAACTTTTACGGCACGGACTACAACACGATTCCATCTGAGTCCGGCAAGGCGCATGGTCTTGACAGCGACCGGCTATTTGCCGAATGGGAACTAGACCACACTCGCGTCGCGGCTCTGGCCGAAGGCCGCGCGCCAGACCGCTTGCCTGAACCGGAAGCATCAATAGAGATTCCCCCGAACTGGAGCGCGCTTCAGTCATCAGATACGGAATCGGCGCGGCGCGAACAACTGCGAGTCCGCCACGAATTTCAGAACGCTTTCGCATCCGGACTAATTTGCGCCGCCTTTCAACGCGACGCAGAGCATCCGCGCTATCTGTTGTTTCGTAAATAATGAATAGGTAAGGCAGGATGCGAAAGGCTTCAACTTCTATTCACGATTTACGATTTACGATTCACGGCTTTTATGACCTTCGCACGTTTCGACCGTTATGTTGATCGCGTGGCGCGCTCGTTTACCGAGCGGCTACAGGCGATGTGCCGCATGCCGTCCGTGGCTGCGCGCGGCACAGGCATGCGCGCGATGGCCGAAGCGGTCGAACAGTTGATGCAGCGCACGGGGGTTGGCACGCGCTCGTTCAAGATTGGGAGTGGTTATCCGATTCTTTTCGGCGAGGCTGGCGCAGGGCCGCGCTGCTTCGTCGTCTATGGTCATTACGACGTGCAGCCCCTGGGCCAACTGACCAACTGGTCATACGGCCCGTTCTCGGCGACCCTTGAGGACGGAAAGCTCTACGCTCGCGGCGTATCGAACAGCAAGGGTGATCTGGTGGCAAGGCTGGCGGCTGTCGAAGCCTATCAAAAGAGTTTCGGAAAACTTCCCATCTGCCTGCGATTCATAGTCGAGGGCGAGGACGGGCTTGGAAGTCCCAGCCTCTATCGCTTCACGAAAGAGCATGCGGACTTGCTTCATGCGGACGGCTGCATCTGGGATGAGGGCAACAAAGATACGAAAGAGCGTTTCGTCGTGAGCCTGGGTTTTAAAGGAATTACGTTCATAGAACTGCGCGTGCATGGAGCGCGATCAGACCTTCATTCAAAGTGGGGAGCGATTGTGCCCAACCCTGCGTGGCGGCTCGTGCAGGCTCTCTCTACAATCACGTCGCCAAAGGGTGTGATTACGATTGACGGATTCTCGTCTCATGTCGCGCCTATTTCGCTGGAAGACACAGAGGCGCTCAAATCCATCGAGATTGACGAAACCGGACTCAAGCGCGAGTTCCGCATAAGCGGTTGGGTGCGACAGATGAAAGGCCACACGCTCATCAAGGAGCATATCTTTGGCCCAACCTGCTCTATCTGCGGGATTCAGACGGGACACACAGAAGCTGGAGCAAAGACTGTGCTGCCGGGCACTGCTATGGCTAGGCTCGATTTTCGACTCGTGCCGGATTTGACGCCGGAGATAGTCGTGAATCTACTGCGCGAGCATCTGGACGTGCGCGGCTTCAAGGACATAGAGATCATAGAACTGGGCAGCGCGCCGCTCGCAAAATCTTCCGCGCAATCAACGGTCGCGCGCGCCGCAATTGAATCCGCCGAAGAAATTTACGGCGCGCCGCCCGTCATCTTTCCTCTTGATCCTTCGAGCGGGCCTGTCGGCGCGGTCTGCGGCGTGCAGTCGCCTCCCACTCCCGTAGTATCTTTCGGCACGAGCTACGCAGGCTCTAACCCACATGGGCCTGACGAGAACATACGTGTTGAAGATTTTATTCAGAACATCAAGTATGTCGGTCGCATCATCCACCGTCTGAGCCACGAAGCGAAAGAGAGCAGACAAGCTAAACAATCTCGTACCTCGCTCGCCGAAGAGCATCTTCTGAATTTGCCATCCGCGCGCGTTCGGCTATGATGTTATCGAACGACTTGCTAATCTAAAAAATCTGAAGGACGCTGAAGTTGCCTGCAAAAATGCGTACAGTCAAGCGCGAGGTTGAAGAGCTGCGTGCGGAAATTCGCCGCCACGAGGAGCTTTATTACGTTCACGATAACCCTGAGATTTCCGACGAGGAGTATGACCGGCTACTGGCGCGCCTTCAGCAGCTTGAAGAAAAAAATCCTGAGCTTGTTGCGCCCGATAGCCCAACGCAGCGCGTCGGAGGCCGCCCGGCAGAAAGCTTTCCAGAATACGTTCATCGCCGCCCTATGCTTTCGTTGGACAACAGCTACAACATTGACGACCTGCGAGCGTTCGACGAGCGTTGTAGAAAACTTGCAGATGGTCGCCCGTTCGAGTACGTCGCGGAATTGAAGATTGACGGGCTTTCAATCTCGCTGCTTTACGATGGTGGCGTGCTCGCGCGCGGCGTGACGCGCGGCGACGGAAGGCGAGGCGAAGAGGTCACGCAGAACGCGCGAACGATTCGCAGCGTCCCGTTGAGATTGAATTCGGCTGGCGACATAGGGCGCGAAGTCGAGGTGCGCGGCGAAGTGTTTCTGCCCAGAAGCGTCTTTGAAAAAATCAATGCGGAGCGCGAGGAGGAGGGCGCGCCGAAGTTTGCCAACCCGCGCAACGCTGCCGCCGGAACTATCCGTCAACTAGACCCGAAGATAGTCGCCGCACGCCGCCTGGATATGTTCGCCTACGACGTGTTGAGCGGAGAGCGTAAACCCTTTGCTGCGCACTGGCAGGCGCTCGAATGGTTAGAGCGCGCAGGCTTTCGCGTGAACACCAATCGCGCGCTATGCGCTTCCATTGATGAAGTCATAGAGTTCTGCAACCAGATGGAGATGAGGCGCGACGAGTTGGGGTACGAGATTGACGGCGTAGTTGTAAAGGTCAATTCGACGGCTTTGCAGGATGAGTTCGGCGCGACGACGAAAGCGCCGCGCTGGGCTATCGCTTACAAATACCCTGCGCGGCAGGCCACCACGCAGGTCGAATCAATCGTCGTGCAGGTAGGTCGAACGGGCGCGCTCACGCCCGTTGCCAACTTACAACCTGTCCTGCTCGCGGGCACGACCGTCGCTCGCGCGACTCTGCATAACGAGGACGAGATAAAGCGTCTTGGCGTGCGTCTGGGCGACTGGGTGTTGATAGAAAAGAGCGGCGAGATAATTCCCAAAGTAATTAAAGTTATAGAGTCGCGCCGAACGGGTGAAGAGAAGCCTTTTCGCTTTCCGAAAAAATGTCCTGTGTGCGGCGGCATAGTCTCGCGCCCGGAAGGAGAAGTGGTCGCGCGCTGCATCGCGGCGGATTGTCCTGCGCAATTAAAAGCGCGGCTTCTGCATTTCGCCTCGCGCCGGGCGATGCGAATTGAGGGCTTGGGCTACGCGCTCGTAGAGCAGTTGGTTGAAAAGCATATGGTTCGAGATGTCGGTGATCTTTACGCGCTGAAGCTGGAAGACGTGGCCGCGCTTGAGCGCATGGCTGAAAAGTCTGCGTCGAACCTGTTGGGGCAGATTGAGGAGAGCAAGCGGCGAGAGCTTCCCCAACTCATCTACGCGCTCGGCATTCGCCACGTCGGGGACAGAACCGCCGCGATACTTGCGCGCCAGTTTCGCTCGCTTGATCGTTTGAGCCGGGCGAGCGTTGAAGAATTGGACGACATCCCGGAAATCGGCCTGACCGTAGCACAGAGCGTGCGCGATTGGTTCGACGATGCTGGAAATCTGAACCTGTGCGAACGTTTGCGCGAATGCGGCGTAAGGACTGAAATGGAGACGGGCGCGCAAACCGCGCACGATGAAGAGTTCGCTGGCAAGCAGTTCGTTCTGACCGGTAGGATGGAAACGATGACGCGCGACGAGGCGCGGGCGCTGATTGAAGCGCGTGGCGGGCGCGTCACCTCTTCCGTTAGCAAGAAGACGGATTACATCGTGGCGGGCGAAGAGGCAGGCTCGAAGCTGGACAAAGCGCAGGCGCTCGGCCTGAAAATAATTGACGAGGCCGCATTCAGAGAGATGATTCGGTAAAGTTCTGCTGAAAGGCTCTCTTTTAAGCAGTAACGCGCAGAATAGTGAGTTGATTTGAAACTATGGTGCTGTTATGCACCAGTTCTTAATCTCAAACTATGAGACTATTATGCGCTCGACCGATTTGAACGACTTTGATTTATTGATTCTAAGGATTTCAGATTTGAAATCTCAAATTTGAGATTTGAAAATGTATTGGAGAAAGATATGAGTTCAACTGAACAGAAGAACAGCCTTGAATTGGTTTACACAATTCTTTGCGACGACGTGCGCCTGGAGGTCGGCAGCAAGCTGTCTTTGATGGGCGTGTTCCAGAACATAGTGGTCGAGCATGTGCCCGTCTCGCTGATAAAGTTTGCGGTCGTCAACCACTGGCGCGGCGAGGGCACGCATCTTTCTGAGGTCAGAATTCTAACGCCCGACCGCCAGCACCCCATAGTTGTCTCGCAGCCCACGCGCTTCGAGGTCGCGCCCGGAGCCTTCGCCGATAACAT
>DATHJK010000193.1:0-4408 GCA_035316225.1 Pyrinomonadaceae bacterium | reverse complement strand
CGGCTCGCCCGGTCGGTTGACGAATTCGAGGACTCCCACCATCTCGCTGCCCGTGCGCAATGGCGTCGCAAGCAGCGTCACGGTCTTGAACCCTGTGCGCTTATCGGCTTCAGACCAGAAAGAGCCTTCTTTAGAAACGTCAGCGACGGCCATGGGCTGACCCGTAGAGAAGACCAGACCGGCTATGCCTTTGCCGGGCGGGATGCGAACCTTCTTCAATTCGTCGGCCACGTCGCTGAGCGCGACTAAGAATTTCAGGCCGCCGCGCGTTCCTTCGCGCACAAGCACAGAGGCAGTGTCCGAGCCTACGTCCTTTGCGGCTATGCTCAGCAGGTTCTCAATTGAATTCGTGAGCGGCAAGGTAAGCTGATTCGCCACGTCAACCACGCTGATTGCGTCGCGCAGCCTGGCCTCGAACGAACCCTTAAGGTTGCCGCGCTTTTTCGACGCGCTCTTCTTACTGGATTTCCTGGGGGCAGATTTCATTGTCTTCATCCCTGGTAGAAAAATTCATGCCGGTTAAGATTAAAATGCGCACGGACATTATACGCAAGTCTGCGCCGTGTGGAAGTGAAGAAAGGTGAAGATGAGCTTGTGAACCGGGTGTCGTATGTTATAAGAGTTCGTAGTAGGAGCACTGACCTGGCGCTTTGCCGGAAAGAATTTTGAGTAAAATCAATGTCCGAAATCGTAACTCGAAAGATTCAGGATCGTGTAAATGAAGCGTTGAATAGAGCGTCGAGGCTTGCGCGAGACGGAGATGTGCGCCGCGCGATTCAAGAGCTTGAGACATCTCTTGCAGATGCGCGCTCATCGCCCTATGAGGTCGAGTTCGCAACGCGCGTGCAGTTGGCGCTCACGCTCGCAGACCTTTACCTTTCAGTTGACGAGCCGGATCGCGCGAGCGAGATGATAATGGAAGAGGCAGCATTCGCGGACAAGATTGTAGAGATTACGCGATTCACAGGCTCTGCTGTTCAAAAGCGCTCTGCTGCGGGCTTCCGCGTGCAGGTGCGCGACCGCGCGTCTCAAGTTGCGCTAATCGGCCAACCTGCGCCGGAGATTTCCGTGAAGCAGTGGTTGACGGGCGAGCCTGCGACGCTTGAAGCGTTGCGCGGGCAGGTTGTGCTGCTTGAGTTCTGGGCTACATGGTGCAAGCCCTGCGCCGGGATGTTCCCGAAGTTGAAGCGTCTGGACGAAGAGTATCGTGCGCGCGGTCTTGAAATCATAGCTCTCACGCGCCACTACTTCGCGCAGCGCAACGAAGCTTCGTCCGTCGAAGAAGAACTCAATTTGATGCGCGGCGTGATAGCGCAACATGAATTGGAGTTTCGCGCGGGCGTGATGGAAGACGAGCGATTGCAGGAGACTTACGGCGCAACAGGGTTGCCTACGCTCGTGCTGATTGATCGCAGCGGTATCGTGCGCGACGCGGGGCCGGGCGGGGGCGATGACGTGCGATTCAAACAGTTATTGTTGAAACATCTGGGAGAAGATTTGAGTTAAACGATTCTTTGCGCCCTTGCGTGAGATTAAGCTTTCAAGAACTTCTATCACCACCGATGATAAGCCGGGTGTCCGGGCTTGACTGCCACGAATGTCCCGCGACACGTGGCGCATACCTTACCCTTTGCTATCAATTCGGCTTCAACGATGGCTCTATCGTCTGTTGATTCGACGACGCGCGCGATTAATCGCACGGGTTCGTCAGTAGGCGTCGGGCGAAGCAATTTCACGGCGTAATCGGCAGTCACAGTGCATGGCGGGTGATCCGCTCCTGCCTGTTTCATCAGGTGATAGGTGGCTGCCCAGTTCGAGTGGCAATCCAGCAGCGTGCCTATGATTCCGCCGCTCAACATGCCTGTGAACGACTCGTGATATTTTTCCGGCATCCACTCTGCCACAACTTCGTCGCCACGCGCGAAACTGCGAATGCGCAAGCCCTTCGGGTTGGCCGGGCCGCAGCCGAAGCACTCCATACGCGGCGCGTATGTTTCCTGTAAACTCTTTTCGATCATGAGAAAATTTTTCGATTGTCGTTATTGATTGATTTCCAGAGGATTTTACGCGCGCAGCCTTAATCTCACAAGAAGCTTCGCCAGGTTTTTTTGAAGAAATCGCACGAGCTTCGTGTCGCTTTCTCTAACCGACGAGTGCTAAAATAGTTGAGCAATCACAACTCTGAAATTTTCATTAAGGAGCGCCGCTCATGATTAAAGAAGGCGATGCCGCGCCGGATTTTAGCGCGCATGATGCTGAAGGAAACGAAGTGAAACTCTCTGATCTTCGCGGACAGAAAGTAGTTCTCTATTTTTATCCGAAAGACGATACGCCGGGCTGTACGAAAGAGGCCTGTTCTTTTCGAGATAGTTTTCATGAACTTGAAGAGAAGAAGATAAAAGTTCTGGGCGTTTCGCTGGACAATGAAGAGTCGCATCAAAAATTTGCCGGAAAATACAGCCTGCCGTTCACGCTTCTGAGCGACACGGATCACCAGGTCTCGGACGCATACGGCGTTTACGGCGAGCGCGAGTTCATGGGCAAGAAGTACATGGGGCTTGCTCGAAAAACTTTTCTGATTGACGAGGCGGGGAAGATCAAGAAGATATTCGACAAGGTGAATGTTGAAGAGCACGCTGGCGAAGTTATGGATGCGTTCGCGGCGTGAGTGGAATTTCTCTTGAAAGAAAATTTTTCAAGGAGGGGAAGAAAATGGCATCTGGCACGAAGAAAGGGAGGAAGAGTGAAAGCAGTGGACGCTCTTCTTCCAAAGTCAGTAAGAAAGAGCAGATCATAGCTCTCTTCACTTCGGGCATGGGCGAGGTGGAAGACCTTGCTCTAATCACGGGTTCTCGCCCCAGCTACGTCGGCTCAGTTCTGCAAGAGGCCGGACTGGTGAGCGGCTACTTCGATCTATACACATCGTCCGCACATCCGATGAACGTCTATTCAAAGTTCTTCGCAAACCAGCTAGGGTTCAAGGACGAGGAGATAGCGCGCCAGAGCGTGGAGATAATTGACCGCCTGCACAGACAGTTCGAGTTCGCGGGCGACCGCGCAGGCCAGCATCACGCGCTCGCCATGGCGCTGATAATGTTCGACCGCGCACGCTGGACTGGCAAAGGGCGCGAGGCCAATATCTTTCGCGAGTGGCTGCTGAATCGTCTGGCCGAAGCCGAGTTCATAGACGAACAGGACGTTGACGAAGAAGAACAAGCTTCGTCTGCATCAGCCGGATAGGCTGGAACACGCACACGAAGATGGCGTGAGCCGTCTACGAGCGCGTTCAGAGTCTTTCCAGTTCGGCGAGCGTTCTTTCGTTCTGTACATTGCCAGTGTTCAGGGTCGAGCGCGGCTCAAACAGCATGACGTGAGCCTCTTCGTCTGCGACGGGCCTGTGCTCTACACCGCGCGGGATGACTATAAACTCGCCCTCTTCCACATCTACGTTGCCGTCACGCAACTCCATTCTCATGCGCCCCTTAACAACCAGGAACATCTCGTCCTCTTCGTCGTGATGATGCCAGACGAACTCGCCCGTGAATTTCACCAGCTTAACGTATGAGTCGTTGACCTCGCCCACAATCTTCGGACTCCACTGCTCCTCGAATAGAGAGAAAGCTTTTTCAAGATTAACTTTTTTCATAATCAGATTTAACGAAGAGAGCGCACCGAAAAGTTCTATCTTTCGAGCGTGTTTCAGGTGTGGGATTGTTTCTTGCGCGTGCAACCCGGTCTATGCTATAAAGTCTGGCAGTATCGTCACAGTCTTTCGGGGAGAATCTGCATGGCGAGTATGACGCGCGCGTTCGAGGACGAAACTTACCAGAGGCTTTGCCGCGCGCGCCGGTTCATTGATGAGGGTTTCGACCAGCCGCTCAGCCTGGATCAAATCTCAGGCGAGGCATGCTTCTCTCGCTACCATTTCCTGCGTCTGTTCCGCCGCGCCTTCAACATAACGCCGCACCAGTACCTGACAGAAAAGCGAATCGAGAGAGCGAAAGAGTTGCTGGCGTACGGCAAACTGTCCGTGACAGACATCTGTTTCGAGGTGGGCTTCCAGAGCTTAGGCTCTTTCAGCAATCTCTTTCGTAAGAGCGTCGGCTATTCGCCTATAGTTTATAGAACCAGAACTGCCGAGCGACCTGTGCTCAATATACCCGGACAAAATTCTGCCGCCTCTGTCCCTTCCTGCTTCCTCTTCATGTTCGGTTTGAAGAATCATACGAACTGTTAATTCCGCAATTTTCGAGAAGCAAGATTTTGCGCAATCAACTATCCTCGCTGGCATCAAGAACGCGAGGAGAATTCGGGATGATTAAAAAAATGTCGCACGTCACAATCTGGGTCAGCGATGCCGAGGAAGCGAAAAAATTCTATACTGAAACTCTGGGATGCGAAGTCCGCA
>DATHJK010000192.1:0-3492 GCA_035316225.1 Pyrinomonadaceae bacterium | reverse complement strand
CTCTGTGATGGTGTCGCCTATCTGAACGTCCGCGACCTCTTTGATTGAAGCCGTGAGGAATCCGACTTCGCCAACGCCCAGACGATCAATCGGGGTCGGACGCGGGCGGTTGACGCCCAGAGTCTCCACCTGGTAATCGCGCCCCGTGTTGAAGAAGCGAATCTTCATGCCCGGACGTATCGCGCCGTCAATCACACGAAAGAGAACTATCACGCCGCGATAAAGGTCGTACCACGAATCGAAGATAAGAGCCTTGAGCGGCGCATCCGAGTTGCCTTTGGGGTGCGGCACGTCGCGCACGATTGCCTCTAAAACCTCGTCCACGCCCTCGCCCGTCTTGGCGCTCGTCAGAATGGCGTTGTGCGTGCCCAGACCTATAACGTGCTCAATCTGCTCCATAGCGCGCTCAGGCTCAGCGCCCGGCAGATCAATCTTGTTGATGACAGGAATCAATTCAAGATTGTTCTCTATAGCCAGATAAGTGTTGGCGAGCGTCTGCGCCTCTACACCCTGCGATGCGTCAACAACCAGCAGCGCGCCTTCACAGGCCGAGAGCGAGCGCGACACCTCGTAGGAGAAATCAACGTGGCCGGGCGTGTCTATCAGGTTCAGAACATACTTCTGCCCGTCGCGCGCCTTGTAATCCAGGCGAACCGCGTGAGATTTAATCGTGATGCCGCGCTCGCGCTCCAAATCCATGTCGTCCAGAACTTGCTCCGACATCTCGCGCTCCGTGAGAGCGCCCGTCAACTCAAGCAACCTGTCGGCAAGCGTGGATTTGCCGTGATCGATGTGCGCGATGATTGAAAAATTTCTGATGCGTTCAGGAGTCATGATTAAGAGGCCAGAGGTTAGAGGCCAGAGGTCGGTAAAAGCATTTCACTGATCTCTAATCTCTAGCCTATGACATCTGCTTTTATAACAAAACGGGCGCTGAATAGCACGCGCCCGCTTCACCGTCGAGTCTGCACGTCTTTAATTAGTCGCCCAAGTGATCTATGACGTACTGACGTGCGCGCTCCGGCGAACGGTACTGGTTGATGAATGCAATGTTGCGTCTGGCCCAGGGTGTGTGCGCGCTGATGAAATCTGAATAGTCGGGTGCGAGCGAATTGTCTTCGCGCATGAGGCCGATTTTTTTAAGCACCTTGTTTATAAGCTCTGAATCGCTTGTGATGCCCGCAGCCTGAAAGAGCTTGTGCTTGTCGTCTTCGGACATGGTTGAGACGAGAATAGGGTTGTTTGAGTTCGGGCGCGAGTTTGATGAATTGTATGTGGATGTGTTGCGGTTGCCGGAAGCAATAAGGGGTGATCTGGCGTAGAAGAAGTAGAAGACGCCCGCAGCGATTGCTATGAAAAGGATTCCAACGCAGCCCGCGCCGCCGCATCCAATCAATATCTTTTGGTTATCACTCATTAAGCTTTTCTTCCTTTAACTGTTAGAGGAGCTACACAAGAAAGTAAGAAGGTAAAAGGCAGAATAAAAAGGTGTTGCGTGAACTATCTTCACTTAAAATGCTTCTATTCTTGCTTCTCCATTTTGCCTCTCTACTTTTACCTTACCTTGTCGCTTTCATCCATTCGACGCAGCGCTCCAGAGATTCATGCATTTCGGGCGCGCTCAAGTGATGAATGCGACCGTGACCGGGCAGTACCCACTCGAAATCATAATCGAGCAGCTTCATCATAGAGCGCGTCTGCTCAGTCCATGAATACCAGCAGGCGGTTCGGAATGCAGTCAGGGTTTCACGCGCGGGCGACCACGCCAGATGATCGCCCGTGAAGAGAAACCTGTTTTTATACAGCAAGACCATGTGGCCGCGCGTGTGGCCGGGCACGGTGATGATCTTCATCTCATCGTCAAGCGAGACCTCTTCTTCGCCTTCAATTACTCGCTCCATGCCCCATCGTCTTGCTCCATCGTCCGCGTGCATGATGCGCGTAGCATTAAACTTGCGCGCGAACTTTTCATGATCGGCTATGTCATCCCGGTGCGTTAGAAAAATTTGACGCACTCCACCCATAGCGTCAATGCGACGGACTAGCTGGCTCGCAAAACGCGGGCTGTCAACCAGCACATTTCCGCCTTTCGATTCCGGCCTTACAATTAAATAGCTCCACGCGCCAAAGCTTGATTCCGAAGTGAACCCGCAGAAGTAGATGTTCTCCGTAATTTTCTGTGGGAAAGCATCAATGGCCGCGCGCACGTCATGATGTTCGACCGTGCCTATGCTCGCCGTCGGGCAAGCAATCAATGACATCAATGCGCGTTGAACTTCTTGCACGGTCTCCGGCTGATGATAGACGCTGGATTGGTCGCCGTGATCGCGGAACGTTTCGGGCGCAATCTGGCGGCAGGCGTCGCAATCAATGCACGAGTCATCAACGTAGAAATCGCCCGCGATGTTTTCAGGCAGACGCCTGGAAGGATTTGCCATGCTCGTTTGAACCTCTTGAGCATCATAATGGCGCAGGCCAGCGCCAGACTTCAAGACGAGAGGCTCTCTACCGGGTCGGCGCGACCTCCGGCTGGCTTATGAAAATAGAATGTTTGAGGAATCGAAGGGGGCGACCGCAATCCGCTAGCTCGCAGGTGATTCGCAGAGGTCTTTTGAAATTCAGGGCGCGAGTTTGCTATCCGGCTTCGCGATGATGCTGCGTTTTCGAGGAGTGCGCGGCGTTCGCGCCTGAATCAGGTGCGGGTGCTTTGTAGCAATCAGCGAGCTGAGCGATTCGTGATGCTTTAGCCCCAGAAGCTTCGCAGCGTGCGATACCCGCCCCTTTGACTCCTTAAGCGCCATCTCTATATAACGCTCTTCAATCCGCCGCACCTCTTCCTTGAGCGAGAAATCTTTCCACACGCTTTCATCTGCATTCGTAGCGGTCAGCCCAAGCATCTTTATCTCTTCATCCGTGATGCGTGCGCCATCTTCAGCATTCGACACTGCGCGTCCGACAACGGAGCGCAACTCGCGCGCATTCCCTCTGAGCGGCATGCGCTTGATTGCTTCCATCGCCTCGTCAGTGAACTCGACGCGCCTGGCCTTCTCGTCCGCAGCCTCTTTAATGAAATGCCTGGTGAGAGCTTCGATGTCTACCGTGCGCTCTCTGAGCGGCGGAATTTCCAGACTGAAAGTTTGAAGCCGGTAAAAGAGTTCGGCGCGAAAATTTCCGAGTAAGACTTCTCGTTTGAGGTCGCGGCCAGTAGTGGCGATGACGCGAACGTCAATGCGCTCCGGCGCTGCATCGCCGAGCGTATGAATCTCGCCGTATTCTATAAGGCGCAACAATCTGGCCTGATTGCCGAGGCTCAGCCCTGTGATTTCATCAAGAAGCAGAGTGCCGCCAGATGCCTCGCGCGCCGCTCCCGGCTGATCTTCGCCTGCGCCCGCGAAGCTTCCCTGTCGGTGGCCGAAGAGCAAGGATTCGAAAGGCGCGTCCGTAAGTGCTGTGCAGTTGACCGCTACAAATTTTCAGGCGCGCCCGCTCCAT
>DATHJK010000191.1:0-3095 GCA_035316225.1 Pyrinomonadaceae bacterium | reverse complement strand
CTAATCCTGATTTGGGTTCCGGATCGGTCGGCTCATCAACCATCTGGATCGTTCCGTCGCAAGGCGGAGCCCCGAAGCAGATCACGAAGGTCGGCAATCCGGCGGGCGGACACGTTGGCCCAACGTGGTCTCCCGATGATCGCAGGATTGCATTTATCGCTCTTAATTTCAGCTCCCAGTTTGTTTGGTCTATCTCTGTAACCGGAGACGATCTAAAGCAAATGACGATGGACGCGACGGGGAACGCGCGCAGTCCCATCTATTCCTCTGATGGCCGAAGCCTTTACTTTGCCAATGGCCCGGCGATGTGGATGCAGCCCACCTCTGTTGAGAGCGGCGCGCCAATAGGTGATCCAGTGAAAGTTACAGACGTAGGTGCTTCAGTCATCAATAATCTGGCGCTCTCGGCGAACGGCAAGCGCATGGCCTATAGCGTGCAGACGCTAACGAGTAACATCTGGTCTATTCCCATCTCGCCTAACACGGGCGAAGCGACCGCGCAGCCGAAGCCGATAACGAATCAGACAGGCACGCGGAATAATCAACCCGCATTTTCACCAGACGGGCGAAAGATAGCCTTTATGGAATTTCTGCGGGGCGGAGGCGCGGACATCTGGGTGGCGGACGCGGATGGTAAGAATCCTCTGCAAGTTACGACTAACCCCAGAAATCTTGTACCCAGTTGGTTTCCAGGTGGAGATGAGATTGCCTACGTTTCTTACCGTGGCGATCATTGGAGCGTGTGGGCTACTTCGCTGCAAAGCAGAAGAGATCGTCTCATCTTCGATATTGGACGAGATATACAGTACGCGCGACTGTCGCCCGATGGCCGTCAGATAGCTTTCAACCTTGCAGACGGAGGAATAATAAACCTCTGGACAATTCCGGTTTCCGGCGGACAGCCCAAACAGTTGACCTTCGATCAGGAACTGGCGGGTTTCCCCTGCTGGTCGCCTGACGGAAAGTTTATCGCCTACCAGATGAAACGCGGCGATGACGCATACTTGATGATTATTCCGAGCGATGGAGGCACACCCACACAACTGACTCTCGGTCATGGCCGTAGCTGGCCTTACAGTTTCTCGCCCGACGGAGACCATGTGGTTTTCGCCGGAGAGCGCAACGGTGTGTGGAACGTCTGGTGGGTCTCGCGCACAACCAGACAGCAGAAGCAGGTGACGAACTACACTAAGCTCAATTCGTTCGTTCGTTATCCATCATGGTCGCCACTCGGCAATCAGATAGCCTACGAGTATGCAGAAACCTCCGGCAACATCTGGATTATGGATTTGAAGTAGAAATGGTCTTGCGTTATTGAGAGACCCCCGTTATGACTCCTGAACGCTGGCAACAGGTCAAAGAGATATTCAACGCCGTGCTTGAGCGCGAGGCAGGCCAGAGGTCTGCCTTTCTCAGTAAAGCGTGCGGCGAGGATTTATCTTTGCGTCAAGAGGTCGAGTCTTTAATTTCTTCGCACGAACAGGACGGGAGCTTCATTGACTCTCCGGCTTATGAAGTGGCCGCAGAGTTGATAGTGGAGCAGCAGGCGGATTTGAAAACGGGTCAGGGAATAGGTCCCTACGAAGTTCTCTCCACACTGGGGCGCGGCGGAATGGGCGAAGTCTATCTGGCGCAGGATAAGAAACTGGGGCGCAAAGTGGCATTAAAAGTTCTGCCCTCGTCCTTCTCTAAGGAGATAAATCGTCTGAGAAGATTCGAGCAGGAAGCTCGCGCCGCATCCGCTCTTAATCATCCAAATATTTTGACCATCTACGAGATAAGCGAAATTGGCTCGACGAAATTCATAGCGACCGAGTATGTCGAAGGCGAAACGCTGCGACGGCGAATGGGACACGCACCGCTCGGCGTTAACGATGCGCTCTCAATCGCAATTCAAGTCGCTGATGCTCTGGCGGCTGCGCATGAGGCTGGAATCATTCACCGCGACATCAAGCCCGAGAACATAATGCTCCGTCGGCGCGACCATATCGTGAAGGTTCTGGATTTTGGTCTTGCCAAGCTAACGGAAACTAAAGTGGTCGCATTGGACAGAGAAGCGCCCACGCGCATGAAGATCAATACGGCTTCGGGTCTTGTGATGGGCACAGCCGCGTATATGTCGCCCGAGCAGGCAAGAGGAATAGGAGTAGACGCGGGCACGGATATATGGAGTCTGGGCGTAGTTCTATACGAGATGTTGACGGCGCGCGCGCCGTTCGATGGCGAAACACCGAGCGATCTTATCGCTTCAATCTTAAAAACTGAGCCGCCGCCGCTCTCGCAGCTAGCGCCCGAAACTCCCGCAGAGCTTGTTCGCATAGTGACCAAGACTCTTCGGAAAGACCGCGAGAAGCGTTATCAGGTCGTCAAAGAACTGTTGCTCGATTTGAAGAGCTTGAAAGAAGAACTGGACTTTGAAGCCAAGTTAGAGCTTTCGGTTGCGCCTAACATACGAAGCGACGCCGGTTCAGCAACGGTTCTTCCTCACAGCATTACCGCTGACGAAGCCACCGCGAAGACTGACGAGATTAAGGGAACGACGAACGCGCTCAGCGCGGCTCTCAGCATAGAGCTTAAACGTCACAAGACTGGAATCACTCTAGTCCTCATTGCGCTCGGCATTACCGTTATTGCATCTGCATTCGGTCTCTACAAGTTTCTGAATCGAAATCAGCGCGTGGAGCACTTCCAGAGGATGAAGATCGCCCGGCTCACTAATACGGGTAAGACCATAGATGCGATAATCTCGCCGGACGGGAAATATCTCGCTTACGTCTTGAGCGACGCAGGGAAGCAGAGCCTGTGGATAAGACAGGTATCGGCGACCAACGATACTCAGATAGTCCCGCCTGCGCCCGTTGGTTACTTCGGAATAACTTTCTCGCGCGACGATAACAACATCTATTACAGCTTGAAGTCTAACAATAGCGTGGGCGCTCTATACCGTATTCCCGTGCTTGGCGGCACGTCCGTCAAACTTCTGGAAAGGATTGACGGCCCCATCAGCTTTTCGCCCGACGGCAAACGACTTGTGCTGGTGCGGGGCGATTTCCCAAATCACGGCGAGAGCAGTCTGGTTGTTGCAAACGCGGACG
>DATHJK010000190.1:0-2466 GCA_035316225.1 Pyrinomonadaceae bacterium | reverse complement strand
ATTATAGCATACCTTACTTTTAAGTCAAGATTGGAGGGAAGAGGTCAGAGGCTAGAGGCTAGAGGTTAGTGAAAGCAGTTGACTGACCTCTAACCTCTAACCTCTGACCTCTTCTCTTTTCAGAGCGTGAAATTAAAGGAGAGAAAACCGGTCATGCGAACGGGCTGGCCGTCTAACATAGCGGGCTGGAAACGCCAGCGTCGCGCGGCATCAATCGCCGCCTGCCTGAGCATCTGAGGCCCCGTCACGTTCACTACGTTGACGACAGCGCCCCTCTCATCAACTTCCATGTAGACGACGACCATGCCCGTCACGTTAGCGCTGCGCGCAAGCGGTGGATAACTTGGAGAGATTTTCTGCGAAGCCCTTTCCGCCAGCGAGCCTACATTCAAAGTCTTGGCCGCGTGCGCTGCGCTCTCGCCATTTTGCGGGCTTGGTGCGGGCGCTGCCTGTTGTTGAGATTGCGCTGGAGGTCTGCGCGTCTCACGCGCCGGGGGTGGCGAGGCGGCGGCTGCGGTCGTGCGCTCAGGCGAAGCCGATGGCGCGGGTGACGCCGATTGCTGAGCAGCGGCAGGAGCAGGCTGAACCGTGCTTGTAGCTTGCGGCTGCCTGCTCACAGGACGATTCACTGCGACGGTCGAAGGATTGATTCGCGCTTCGGACGTGGCAAGGCGCTGGCGCGCGTCTGCGAACTCCTGCTGCCAGTGCTGGCGGTCTGTATCGTCACGCGCGAGCGTAGAGCGCACGCTTATCACGTCTTCAAGCAATGCTGCCGCGTCGGTGCTGTGCGTGTCTGCATCGCTAATCTCTTTCGCCTGCTCAACCACACGCTCAAGCAGCAGTCGGATGCGATCAAGATCGTTCAATGCTTCCTGCGGCAAATCCCTGTCAGCGATGTTAATGCCGAACGAGCGGTAGCGCTCAAGGTGCGAGCGTGCGCCGTTTACGGTCTGCCCCGCAAGCGCGAAGTATGTGCGCTGTGAAGCTTCGTTGTTTGACGTGCGAGCCTTGTAGGTTGCTACGAGCAGCGCGTCTGCGCGAGTGTAATCTGCTTCTTCAAGGTAAATCCCCATCAACATCAGACGGGCTATCTCACGCACTGTGTCGTCGTTCGTGGCGCTGATAATCGAATCAAGCTCAAGAGCCGCAGGCGGCAGGTTGTGAGCGGCTGCGAGGGCGCGCGCGCGAACAAGTCTCTTCTGCATGGCCTCCGGGTCGGGGGCTTGAGCCTGTGCAGGTTGCGTCTGGGCTTTCACGCCCACGGATGAGAAGAGAACCAGTGCGATGAGGGACAGCCAGACTGTATTTCTTTGGGGATTACCATTCACTATAAATACTCCATATAGAAGAGGTGTGCGCGCCTCAAGGCAAGTTTCGTGAACGCATCCTAAACCCGGATGCGCCCCGTTGGGGCTTACCTTGAGACTTGAAACAAGCCTCTGTGAATTAGTTTCCGCTTGGCTGCGAGCCTTGAGGGGCTAAACTCCGCAAGATGCGCTCGCGAAAGATGCGTGCGCGTTGCTTTATAGCGTTTTCGTCCAGAGTTTGCAACCTACGGTCGCGCATTACGACACGTCCTTCGATGATTACGGTGCGCACGTCGGCTGCCTTTGTAGAGTAAACAAGGTCTGAGTAGATGTTGTAAAAAGGCGTCTGGTTTAGTGAATCCTGGTCAACGATGACTATATCTGCGCGCTTTCCCTGCTCAATCGAGCCGATTTCCCGCTCCATGTGAAGCGCACGCGCGCCCCTGATCGTAGCCATCTCGAAAGCCTGCTCGGCAGAGACCACGCGCGGATCGCCCGTTGCCACCTTATGCAGTTTCGCCGCTGTGTCCATCTCCTCCCACATGTTCAGATCGTTATTTGAAGCAGCGCCGTCCGTTCCCAGCCCCACGCTCATATCCTGCGCGAGCATCTGCGGCACGGGCGCAACACCCGAAGCAAGCTTCATGTTCGACTGCGGGTTGTGAACTATTCCAACGTTCAATCGCTTCAGAATCCCAAGCTCTTCTTCCGTAGGGTAGACCATGTGCGCGGCTATCACGTGATCGTTCAAAAAACCTATGCGGTCAAGATAGGTAACAGGCGGCGCGCCGTGGTCGCGCGTGATGTCTGCAACCTCCTTCTTCGTCTCGGCAACGTGAATGACAATGGGCGCGCCCGTGCGGTCTGAGAAAGCTCGAATAGCTCTCAGGTGCTCTTCCGAGACTGTGTAAGGAGCGTGAGGCGCGATTGCGGGAGTTATAAGATGATTCCCTTTCCACTTCTTCACGTACCTCTCCGTATAGGCCATAGCCTCCGCGTTCGTCTTGTTATCGGCGACGGGAAAATCAATGACCGTCTCGCCCAAGATTCCGCGCACGCCGGCGCGCTCGGTCTCTTCAGCAATAGCATCCTCGAAGTAGTACATGTCGCAGTAGGTCGTAGTGCCACCGCGAATCATCTCGGCCAGTCCGAGACGCGT
>DATHJK010000189.1:0-7206 GCA_035316225.1 Pyrinomonadaceae bacterium | reverse complement strand
GAGAGTCGCGCCCGGTCGCTACAGCCTGCGCGCCGTAGCCATAGGATTCAACGACGCACTTTTCACAGCCGTTCAGGTTTACCCTTCAGACGAACTAATCTATCGCTTCAATCTGGAACCATCAGGTCAGGGACGCACCGCTCCCGAAAGGCGCAGAGATCGCAACGACCCGCGCTATCGTGTGCGCGGGGCACAGGCGCGCCGCTCCATCTTCCAGATGCAGGAGGGCGAAAACGATCAGGTCGCTATAGGCTCGGAGCAAGAGGACGCTGGCTATCCCGAAGCTGTCGCGGTTGAGGCTGAGGCCGAGCAGCGAGAGATGCAAGCGCGCACGACAGGCGTTATAGAAACTTACGTCGCAACTTCGAGCGCGACATCTTCTGCCCCGGTCACAGGCGTAAACTTCGCCGTCTCGCGCCCCGTCAGCAGAACGGTTGATCTGGTCTTCGCGGGACAAACGGGCACAGGAGCGAACGCGCCGCAACGGCTGGAGACACTGGCGCGCGTGCGTGTGAATGACGAGCATAGCGTTTCGGTTAGCGCCGGAGGAATGCGCATCAACGCCGCGAACCTGAGACCTTCGGACGGCACATTGGGCCAATTCTCCGTGCGCGCCGTTGACGAGTGGGTCGTGCGCGACAGCGTAGTTATCGTAGTCGGTCTTGATTACTCGAAATTCGTGGGCATCAGCGGCGCGCACGCCATCAGCCCCCGGCTGGGAGTTCAGTACGATGCCAACGCGCGCACTCGCGTCAAAGCGGCTTATGCTCCCGGCGGCGGTAACATCAATCTTCAAAGCCTGGCAAATTTTGAAGACTCGCAGATAGCTTTCAATCAACCCGTAACGCAACCCGTCGCTTTAGTTGACGGTCGCGCAGTGATGGAGCGCAGCCGTCGTCTGGAATTCGGAATTGAAAGAGTTCTGGATGACGAGTCCACAATCGAAGCGACTGGATTCTTCGACATGACTTCGGGGCGCGGCGTTGGGCTTCTCAGCATGCCTCTTAACGCGCTCAACGGAGCCGGAGGCGATGCGCTCTTGAACGTTGCGAACCAGCAAGGCAACGCGCGCGGGCTTCGCGTAGTTTACTCGCGCCACATCACGCGCATACTCAACGCCTCTGCGGGCTACTCGTTCGGGCGCGGACAGAAGCTTTCGTCGAACGGGTTGAGAAATCCTGCGGAAGTTTTCAGCAACGGATTCTTCCAGACAGCGGCGCTTCAGTTGGGTGCTGACCTGCCCACAGGCACGCGCATTCACACGGTCTTTCGTTTCAGCCCGCGCGCTACAATTTTTGCGATTGACCCGTTCGCCGGACGCCTTGCGGTTTACGATCCATCGCTTAGCATTTTGATAACGCAGGAATTGCCGACGTTCGGGCTGCCCGTTCGCGCAGAGGCCGTCATTGATGCGCGCAACCTGTTGGACACGACAGCGAATGCGGACGATGGCGAGAAGGTTCTGTTCGTTAATTCTGCCCGGCGCTCCCTGCGCGGCGGTATCTCTGTAAGGTTCTAAAAGAATAGGGAAAAAGGGGAAAAGGTGAAAAGGGAAGAGGAGTTTTTGAGCTTTCCTTTCTCGCCTTCTCCCCTTTTCGCCTTTTCCAGCGCCCTCCAAATTATTGGACAAGTCCGAAAACTTGGATGAGCGCGCTCACCCCAGGCGAGCGCGTTATTTGAATTGAAAACTGGTTGAAAACAGCGAAATCGCCGCCCACTCTGTATTGTCAAGGTCGTTTTAAAGATCGCGTAGAATCCTCGAAAGTAGAAGATTTAATGATCGCTTGCTTGGAACATTCCTTGCCTGAAACGAAGCGGTGTTGAAGTGTACCCGGTCCTAAGTAGAGAGGCTTAAGTTCCAGTGAAATCCGTGCTGACAACCCGTACCTGGGTGTTGCTGATAGTGGCGGCGCTCTTTACGACTGCCGGTGCGCTCAATTTCGCTCAGCGCCTGAAGCACAAGCCTCCACCGTGGGATGGAGTCGAGTGGACGACAACACACAATGGCATTGTTGCTCGCTCAGTTGAGCAAGGCTCTGCGGCGGCCCGCGCAGGCATCATACCCGGCGACATCTTGCGCGCCATTAGCGAAGACGATGCGAACTACGAGCAGGTTGTTTTAGATCACGACGTACAGATTTATCTGGATGACGCTGGCACGGGCGGACACCTCTCATATTTTATTGAGCGCCCGTCGAATCCCGAAGCATCACGTCTTTACTACGCAGAACTCTACAACCTTGGCGAGGTAGAGAACTGGACTTCGCGCGACCTTTATCTGAACCTTATCGGCCTGGTCTATCTCTTCGTAGGCTTCTTCGTTCTCTTCAAGCAGGGTGGACGCGCGCCCTTCGTTCTGCATTTTACAACGCTCTGCCTGGCCGCTTTCGTCTTTCACTTTTACAAGCCCATAGGAACTTACAAAGACCTGGATGCGGCCATAGGCTTTCTAAAAAACGCTGCGTTCATTCTCTTCGCGCCGCTCTTCCTGCATTTCTGTGCGATCTATCCAACGCGCCAGCATCTCTTTAGTGAGCAGCGTTGGCGCGCCGTTCTCCTCTACATTCCGTCAATCTTTCTTCTGGCGTTATCGTCCGTCGTCTACTTCATGCCGGACTCGCCATCGTTGCACTTGCCGGAGAGAACGATTGGCTGGTTCTACGAGGCGAGCTTCATACATTTCACCTTCGCGCTCGTCGCAAGCTCTGCGCTTCTGATTCGCACCTATTTTAAGAGCAAGGTTGCGGTCGCTCGCCAGCAATTGAAATGGGTGGTGTGGGGGTTGGTTCTTGCTATAGCGCCTTTCACGCTGCTCTACGGCGGGAGCTACCTGTTCGGTACTGAGAGCGAGCGCTGGATAACGGACGCTTCAATTCTTCCGCTCATAATTATCCCGCTCGCCTTTGGCTATTCGGTCATACGCTATCGCTTGATGGATGTTGAGTTGGTCGTGCGCCGCGTCTCCGTCTACGCACTCACGACTCTGGCTATCTCCGTGCTGGTTGGCGTGGTCGTTTACATCGCGGGGCGTTACGCGCTTGGCGTCTCGGTCTTGCCGGAAGAGATAACTCTGCCTGTCGTCATCACGGTTCTTGCCATGACGGTGGTCGTGATGATCGCCGCGCCCGTGAAAAACTTTTTGCAGGAGCGCGTTGACCGCATCTTCTACGGCGAGCGGTACGATCTGCGCAACGGTCTTCTTGATTTCGGTCGCACGCTCTCCTCCACGACTGCGCTCGAACCGCTCTTGAACGCGCTCGTCAGCCGCCTTCAGCAAGTGCTGGACGTTGAGCGCGTCGCAATTTTTATAGAAGACAAGCGAGAGCCTGCGGGCTATCGTGTCGCGCGCGCTGTGGGGTTGTCGCCTAAGATGATAGTGCCGCCGGATTTCCGCGAGATGATTCGCGTGCGCTCTGCGGAAACAGGGATAGTGCGCGCGGATGATTTAGACCTCGTGCCCGAAACAGCTACGTTCGTTCGCCGCGCGCTGCACTACTACGTGCCGTGCGTCGTGCGCGGGCGCATGGTCGCGGTTATCGGTCTGGGACGTTCCGCCTACGGCTCGCTTCTTTCGAGCGAGGACGTTGAAATCCTGCGAACCGTGTCGGGCTACGTCGCCGTTGCGATTGAGAACAGCCTGCTCTATCAGGAACAGCAGGAGCGAGCCGCAGAGCTTGAGCTTCTGAAAGAGTTCAATGAATCAATCGTCGAATCAATCAACGTAGGACTGCTCGCGGTCGATCTGGACGGGCGCGTGACGGCCTGCAACTCTGCGCTTGAAGACGTTCTTGGCATGCGGCGGGACGAGGCCGTGGGTGAGAGAGTCGAAGACCTCTTCGCGGAGGATTTCGCGGACACGCTGCGCCAGGTGTTAGGCCCATCGGGCTGGCGTCTGGAAGAAGCTCGCAGCATCTACAAGCTGCACACGGCCACGCGCGAGGGGCGCTCGCTCGTGCTGAACATTGCGCTCGCGCCGCTTCGCGCCGACTCGACAGACCGCACGGGCGCGCTCGTTGTTCTGGAAGACGTAACGTCGCGCGCACGACTTGAAGAGCAGTTGCAGCAACGCGAGAAGCTCTCTTCAATCGGACTATTGGCCGCAGGCGTAGCTCACGAAGTGAACACGCCGCTGACGGGAGTCTCTTCATACACGCAGATGCTTCTGGGGATGATCCCCGAAACAGACCCGAAGCACGCGCTGCTTGAGAAGGTGAAGCGACAGTCAGAGCGCGCCTCGGACATTGTGAATAACCTTCTGAACTTCTCTCGCACGGGCAGCGCGACAGAGTTTGCAGACCTTGATCTTCATCGGGTACTGGACGACACGCTCCAACTGCTTGAGCCTCAACTCCGTCGCAGCCAGATTGAGATTGCGCGCGATTATGGCGCGAGCCTGCCGCGAGTTTTCGGAAACGCAGGAAAGCTGCAACAGGTCTTCACCAATCTTATACTGAACGCGCGCGACGCCATCCCAGCAGGCGGTCGTATCAAGCTTTCCATGCGCTCAAACTCGGATGACGAGTCCGTCACAATCGAGATAGTAGACACAGGTATAGGCATCGCGCCCGAAAACGTAGCGAAGATTTACGACCCGTTCTTCACCACAAAGGGCATTGGTCGCGGCACGGGGCTGGGACTGGCAGTAACCTACGGCATAGTGCAGGAACATTCCGGCCACATCACGGTCGAGAGCGCACCCGGCAAAGGCACGACCTTCCGCATCACGCTCCCGACCGCGCACGCGCGCGCAAGATTTCAAGCAGCAAGTGACTGAAAAAGATAAGGGAAAAAGGGCGAAGAGGGTAAAGGAAAAAAGGAAGAGCACGACAGTCGCCTTTTCTTTTTCAACATTTTCCCTGTTTCCCTTTTCCCTCTTATCTTTTTTGCGTATACTCCTCACGCGAAATCCCATCACTGCTTTCTGCACGAGAAAGGGGCGTGCGCGATGCGTAGACGAATCAGCGTCCTTACAGTCGTCATTCTATTTCTGGGCGCGATCTGTTTATGCGCCGTGAACGCTAACCGCGTGCGCGCCGGGAGATTTCCGTCCGCTACGCAAGGCGGGAGCGAGCGCACCACGATTACTATGCGCTCGCTTGTTCCGGGTGCTTCAGGGATGCTTCTTCTCAGGGCGCGAAGCAGGCAGGTCAGGCTCTCTACACACGGGCTACCACGCCCTGAATCCATTGACCCGCGAGCGCACGTCTTCATGGTCTGGGCCGTTGGCGCGGACAGCCGGATTGTAAAGCTTGGGCAGTTGATGATGAACGCAGAGGGCGGCGCGCTCGCGTTCACCATAGAGGCTGCGCTTGAGCCTTACAGCGTAATTGTAACTGCTGAACAGAACGCGCTCGCTGTGCGCCCGTCGGGCGTGCCGGTGCTTTCGACGCGCGCACGCGAAATAGTCACGCCGCAGCCTCTACTTACAAACGACGATGCAAGGCAGGGACATGAGCGTACTGTAAACGACGCGCGAGCGGCACGAGCGGGCGCTACACGCGCGAGCGCTCGCGTCACCACGCCGGATTTTTATTCGATTGTTGACGCGGCGCTCGGCAGTGGCCGCACGCTCACACTGACCGGCGCTGGAGGCGTCGTGCCGAGCGCGCGCGGCGTTGCTCGCATTGCTGTTCTGAATGGAACTGCATTCGTCCGTGCGCGTCTGGTAAACCTGCCGTCGCCCGTCCGTCTGGGCGCGAGCGAATATATAGTGTGGGGGCGTTTGCGCGACGGTCGCACCATTTACATGGGAACTCTTCCGGCGAGCGGATTCAACGGCAATGATGTTTATGTCCGCCTGAACAACGCTAACTTTGAGGACTTCCAACTGTTCGTGACTGCGGAAAGAACCCATCCCGCCCTGTTTCCTTCTGGCCGCCGCGTGCTCGTCACACGCGAGAACGCATTTCGCACGCGCCATCTCCGGCGCAGGCATAGAAGACACAGGCATGCGCGCTGAGATTGCTTTAAGTATTTAAGAATCTGTATGAAAAGTCCGGCTTAGTTGTCCCATTAGGGACATCCGAGCCGGACTTTTCAACTCAGCCGCACTTTTCCTTTTCCGCTCACGAACCGTTATAATGAAATTCAGGCGAAAGCAACCCGAGCGGAAGGTAAAAGTGTCCGAATTTTACTTTTACCTTTTTTCTTTTGCCTTCGCCGGGCGCGCGGAAAGTTTCATTTTGTGAAAGCTGAAAGACGGATGGCTAAGAAGGGTTCTGTGCTCGTCGTTGACGACGAAGAGATAATGCGCGACGTGCTGGAGACGCTGCTCTCTGCGGAAGGGTATCGCGTTGATCTGGCGAAGACGGGCGAAGACGGCCTTGAGATTTACGGGCGGCGCTCGTACGACGTTGTGCTGCTGGATGTCTCCATGCCCGGCATGGGAGGGCTTCGCGCGCTCGAAGAGTTTTTGAAGCTGGACGCTGATGCAGTCGTAATAATGATTACTGCCTACGCCACGTTCGACACTGCCGTATCGGCATGGGAGCGCGGCGCGGCTGGTTGCATACGCAAGCCATTTCAGAACGAATTGATTGCTGTGCAGGTCGCGGCTGGCGTGAAGCGTCGCCGCAAAGAAGAGGAGCGCCAGACCTTGCGCCGCGCAATGAGCCGCGCCGTTGATAGGGGCGCAATCATTGGCCGCTCCGATGTCATGCAGCAGGTCTTTCGCCTGGTTGACCAGGTTGCGCCAGCGCGCTCGACCGTGCTGATTACGGGCGAGTCCGGCACTGGAAAAGAACTGATAGCGAAAGCCATTCATGAAGCCAGCGCGCGCGCCCAGAAACCTTTCGTCACGGTCAACTCGTCCAACATTCCTTCAGAGCTTCTGGAGAGCGAACTGTTCGGCCACACGCGCGGCGCATTCACAGGTGCCGTAGCCGCGAAGAAGGGGCTGTTTGAAGTCGCAGACGGCGGCTCGATTTTTCTTGATGAGATAGGAGACATTCCGCCCGAAACTCAGGTGAGATTGTTGCGCGTGATTCAGGAGCGCGAGTTCACCCCTTTGGGCGACACAAGCCCGCGCCGCGTTGACGTTCGCATCATCGCCGCCACCAACATTGATTTGAAAGAGGCCGTCAGGCAGGGAACTTTTCGTGAAGACCTCTATTATCGGCTGTCTGTTGTCCCGATTGAACTGCCGCCTTTGCGCGACCGGCGCGAAGATGTGCTGGCGTTGGCCCAGCATTTTATACGAAAGTACAA
>DATHJK010000188.1:0-5900 GCA_035316225.1 Pyrinomonadaceae bacterium | reverse complement strand
GAATCCGCCGCGCAGCATCTTCGACGCGAGAAGTCCGACGCCGCCCGATATTGGCCCGGTGGCGAAGACTTCCAGTATGTGCTGGCCGTCGTGGTTGACTGTGACGTAGAGATTCTGCCCATCGAAGGGAATCTGCCACGTCGCTCCGCGAAGCTCGCGTGGGCGCTCTATGCGCACTGTGTCCGTAACATCCCTGGCGCTCATTGGCGTGAGATGCGCCGCGTCTTCGTGCGTCGCGGGAGGCTCATCCAGAGCTTCCACCTGCGCTTCAGGGTTGCATGCAAGCTCGCCCTTTGGCTCTTCCTTCTGCTTGATGGTCGTCAGCACCTGCCCCTCGCGCGACCCATCACGATAGTAGCTCACAGCTTTGCAGCCCAACTGGCGCGCCAGATGATAAAGCTCGTCTACGGATTCCACAGTATCGTTCACAGCGCCGTTGCAGGTCTTCGACACAGAATTATCGACGTTGCGCTGTGCTGCGGCGAGCACATGAACATGCTGCTGCGCGCTGATGGACATGGCCGAGATAAAATATGAGGGCAAATCCTTTTCGTGCTCTACCACATAAGCTGCCGCGCGATCAATCGAGTCTTGATCCGTCTGGTCAACTTCCATGCCTAGCGCGCGAGCGGCCAGCGTATGAACATACGTGCGTGTGCCCAGGGTGTCTGTGCGAACGTAAGCCCATGAGAAATTGGGTTCGATGCCGCTCGAAGTTTCCGCCACCAGAGAGATGGTGCCCGTAGGCGCAATCGTCGTCACCTCGTAGTTGCGCGGCGTCAACGGCACATCGCGCGGCACTCCAATAATGTTGTAAAGGAAATCCGCATAAGCCTCTTTATTCGGCTCAAGCTCCGGGAAGCTGCCGCGCTCCGCCCCTATTCTAAGACTCTCCATCCAAGCCTCTCTGCGTATGAAGCCCATCACCTCGTCCATCAGATCAATAGAGGCGGGCGAGCCATACGTCACCTTAAGACCCAGACAGAGGTCTGCGAAGCCCATGATGCCAAGTCCGACGGGGCGCGTGCGCTTAACAACATCGTCTATCTCTGGAAGCGGCCATGAACACGTGTCAATTACGTTATCAAGAAACCGCGTGCACCAGTGTGTGACCTCGCGCAAGCGATCCCAGTCAACCTTATGCTCCTCGTCATAAAACTTCGCCACATCAATCGAGCCGAGGTTGCAAGAGTTGTTGGAATGGAGCATCTGCTCGCCGCAGGGGTTACTCGCATAAATCGGCCCCATAGATTCCATCAGGTAATTATGACGATTAACCTCGTCAATAAAGCAGATACCCGGCTCAGCGTATTTGTGCGCCGAAGCAACGATGCGATTCCACAGGTCCGGCGCGTAAATCATGCCGGGACGCGGCGGATTTTCTACGGTACAACCGGAAAGATCTGTGGACTCAAACATAGCCTTGTCGCGGAGGGTCACGGTTGAGCCGTCAGGATGGCGATACACGACATAATCTTTGCCCGTCACCGGATCATATATAGGTTCAGTCCAAGGTTCTCCGCCAAACTCAAGCTGGAACCACTCGCGCTTATCCACCGCATCCAGAAAAGCATTCGTGACATTGACAGAGATGTTGAAGTTCGTCAGCGAGTGCTGATCGTTCTTCGCGTGGATGAATCTGAGGCAGTCCGGGTGAGTCACTCTAAGCATTCCCATGTTCGCGCCGCGACGAACGCCGCCCTGCTTTACAACGTCTGTCACTTGGTTAACGATGTTCATGAAAGAGACGGGGCCGCTAGCTACGCCGCGCGTGGAACTGACCATTGCGCCCGATGGCCTAAGGAACTCGTAGGTCATTCCAGTTCCGCCACCTGTTTGATGAATAGTCGCGGCGGCTTTCGCATGATCCATAATTCCCGAAATCGAATCCGGCACTTCCAGGACGAAGCACGCGGCCAGTTGCCCGTTCGACTTGCCTGCGTTGACAAGGCAGGGCGTGTTTGGAACGAACTCGCGCTCAAGCATGATCTCTGTCATCGCTGCGTAAAACTCGTCACGGCGATGCTCGTCTGGCTCGGCAACGGAAACGTGCCCGACAACACGGCGCACTATGTCCGGCCACTCTTCTATGGGATTACCCTGCGCATCCTTCAAAGAATATCGCTTGCTGATTACACGGCGTGCGTTCAACCCGAGCGGCTGCCCTTTCGACCTGCGTTCGGTAGGGGAGAAAGGGGGGGTGGAATTCTGATTGGCTGCGTTCGGGTCGAGTACGGTGCTCATTCTTAATCTTGCCTTTCCCGCGCTAGAGGGAGACCAGAGGGCGCGGACACGTATATTAAGTCAGAAAAATTTTGGCGCGGCACGAGCGTGCGGACGCGCGTTCTGAAATTTTGTTTCGTTTACTTCGGCTGGCCTAAAATAATGCGAGCGACAAAACACCTGGCAGAGCGCTCAAGGCCCGGAGAGCATCTCTGCTCTAATGGTTTCGTCTAAGCGGAGCGGACTATACATATAATTTTCGGGAATGTCAATATGTTGTGTTCACCTTTTTTTTCAGTCCCATAGAATGTGCAACCTGAGAATCCACATTAACATCAAACATAGTCAGCCTAATCAATCATTTCCGGCAAGTTTAAAAGAATTTGGACGGCGAGACCTCCCCTCAAAATTATTTTCGCCCGGGTTCGAAGCTTGTAAGCCACAGAAAATCGAGGGCACAATTGCCCTGATTTGATGGTTGGATTATGCAATGAGGCTGGCAGCAAGTCAAAAAACAGAAAGTCGAGAAAAGGGTGTTGGGAAACGTTATAGAAGCAAAAGGGGATTCGCTGGTTCTGGGTACAGCCGCCGAAGGGACGGTACGCTGCATTGCAGCCGTGACGACTGACCTGGTTGCCGAAGCCGCGCGCAGGCATGTTACGAGTCCAACCGTGACAGCCGCGCTCGGTCGCACATTGACGGGAACGCTTCTGCTCGCATCGAGTTTGAAGGAGCTTGACCGTCTGACGGTGCAGATAGTGAGCGATGGACCTATTGGCAGCATCACGGCGGAGGCGAACACGCAGGGGCAGGTGCGCGGCTACGTACGCAACCCGGATGCAGATGTGCCGCTGAATGAAGAAGGAAAGTTCGACGTGAGCGCTGTAGTTGGCAACGGCATGTTCCACGTCATACGTGAATCGGGCTACGAAATGGGTCTTTACCGTGAGCCGTATAGAGGCTCGGTGCCCATCACTTCGGGAGAGATAGCAGAGGACTTTGCTTACTACCTAACCGTGTCGGAGCAGATTCCTTCGGCTGTGAGTTTAGGAGTTCTATTGCGCGCCGAAGAAGAGCGCGAAGCTTTCGTAGCGGCGGCTGGAGGATGGATGATTCAGATCATGCCGGGCGCGGACGATAAAACAATCGCGACAATAGAATCATCCCTGGGCGGGACGCCGCATACCACGCAGATGATACGCGAGGGCGCGCGCCCCGCTGACCTACTGCGCATGGCGCTCGCTGATATTAAGTTTGATATTCTCGAAGAGAAATCTTTGAGCTTCGCATGCCCCTGCTCTTACGAGCGCGCCGTGTCGCTTATCTCTTCAATTGATCGTGCGGAGATAGAATCAATGCTGCGCGAGGATCACGGCGCGGTGATGACATGCCACTTCTGCAATGAGTCCTACCGGTTGAATGAAGAGGCGCTTGAGAATATTCTGAATGGCGAGATGGTCGCTGAAGGGTAAAGCTTCGGCGTTTGATATAAGCAGCGAAAAAAGTAGGGCGGCGCGGAAGAGTTATTCACTTTTCCGCGCCGCCCTACTTTTTTCGCTGCTCTTATTTTGTCGGCGCGCTGGGCAGAAGGTCGTAGTTGCCGTAGTCGCGGTTGTGGCTGTCGAGCGCGGCGAAGGTATCCGAAGTATCTTCCAGCATCTGCTTGGTCATCGCTATGGAATCGCTCAACTGCTCGAAGTCCAGCGAAGAGACTCTCTCGGGCGTAGGCAGCGTCACGACCTGATCGTTGACAAGCCCGAAGAAGTTCTCGATGGATTGCAGTTGGCCTTCGACCAGCTTGACCGAGCGTTCGAGTTCGTTGAATTGCGCGACGCGGCGCTTCAGAATTTCGACGTTCGCAAGGTTCACGCGGCGCGTGCGATCATCCGGCGTTGTCTCTGCCGAGCGCTCGGCCTGCGTCAACTGGTTCTGAACAGCCTGACGGTTGATCGAGCGCAGGTGATTCTTACGCCTGCGGTAAACGTCCAGAAGATCAACGAAATCTTCCCAGCGCTGGTCAAGACTCTGTACGTTGGCGGGAAGCTCGCGCGCTCCTGTAAACTTTCTGTAGTTGGAGTAGATCTGGTTCTTCATCCAGCGCAGATATTCTACGGCCTCGCGCTCGCGCGGGTCGAATCCCTTAATCATCTCCTCGCGCTGCTTCTCTCGCAGGGCACGCAGCCTCTTCTTCTCGCGGCTGTCAACGAGTCGTCTGTAAAGTGAGCTTGCTGGCACGGTAGCTAGATAAAGTCCCTCGGCGGCCAGGGCGCAGCCGAGCGGTATCAATGATTGTGTGTAAGCGGCTGCGACGGCGAAGCCCGCCATGCCCCAGAAATTGACGGGTTCTTTGACCGCTTCCTTCAGATACTGTAAATCAATCTTGGGTAACTCTGCCATGGCCTTGAATCAAAGCTAAGAAGAAAAATTTCAAACGAGAGGACGCGCTTAACCTTCCGGTTTTGCTCGCGCGCTTGCGATTCAGGCCGCGCTTCCATCTCCCTCATTCACCATCCGGCGCGTATCATTGCTATTGCTCGTCTCGCCCTGTGCAGGCAGAGCGCCCTGCTGCCCGCCTCCGGTCGCTGCGGGCAGCAGCCCCATCTGACGTTTGTAGTCAAGCAGCTTGTCCTGCAACTGCATATCAAGCGCCTCGCGCTCAATGTCCTGCATCTGCGAATCAACTGATGCCGTGCCCAGTTGCATCTTCGCTTCGGCTGCCGCCGCGCGACGATCAATCTTATCGCGCATCTCGTTGAAGGTCGAAGCGTCGTCGCCCAACTCGAACGACTCCATAGTCTGCGCTAACTGCTCTTGAAGCTTCGCCTGCTTCGACTGGTTTATGAGCTGCATGGCTTCGGCTGTGCGCCGCTGCATCTGTAGCACATAATTGTCGCGCGCCTTGAGCGCCTGTTTGGATGCGAGCTGCGCGTGTTCGAGTTGCTGGCTGGTCTTTTGCAGGTCAATCTGCGCCTGCTGCAACTGTCCTATGTAAGCCGTGGCGATGTCATCGCGCCCCATCTTCACAGAGGCTTTGATCTTTGAATCGAGGTCAACGACCTGGCTTTCCAACCGCTCTTTGCTCTTTGACAGAAGCTTCTCTGTCGCCATCACCTGCGCCACAGAGTTGTTCAATTCCGGCACGCGGTCGCGCATGTCGCGTATGGTCTGCTGAAGAATGAGTTCCGGGTCTTCAGTCTTCTCAATAATCCCGCCGAACATAGCGCGGAACGAACGCTTCATTCTGCTCCAAACTCCCATCTTCTTCTCATCCTCCAGGCGTCTTTGAGTCCGGCGAAAATCCAGCGCCCGCTTACATGTCCGACGCCGCCTCTGTTAGTACGCAGGTTCGGACAAGACGGTTGCAAACTACCGGCCAAGTTTTCTCTAAAGAGAGTATATCAGGCAAACGGAAGAGGGGAAAAGGGGAAGAGGGAAAAAGGAAAATCGGAGTGCCGGTTCAGTCTGAAATTCTGCACCCGTATTCATCGGCTCTCAGAATTGAAACTGACCTACTACCTAAATTGTAAACAGCTTGATTTCCTTTCCGCCTCTTCTGCCCTTAAGCCTGCTGCCTTTCCCCCTCTTCCTGATCTTCCCCTCTTCTGAATATTCCTATATCGCGGCGATACTGCATGCCATCCCAGCTTATGCGGTCAATCGCGCCGTAACACCGGCGT
>DATHJK010000187.1:0-4988 GCA_035316225.1 Pyrinomonadaceae bacterium | reverse complement strand
ACCGCGCGATCATTGCGCCGCGCATAGTAGGAGAGGAAGTGAGAGATTAGCGTCAAAGTATCTTCCGGGCGCTCCCTTAGCGCGGGGACGCGAATCACAAGCGGGGCAACTCTGTAATAGAGGTCTTCACGAAATGTGCCTTCGAGAACCATACGTTCTAAATTTTTATGCGTTGCTGCAACCACACGCACATTTACTTTGCGCGGTGCGCGCTCTCCCAACGTGTGTACTTCACCTTCCTGTAGAAAACGCAGAAGCTTCGGCTGTAGCGTCAGAGGTAAATCGCCAATCTCATCCAGAAAGAGCGTTCCTCCCTCCGCAGTTCGAATTAGCCCTCCTGAATCCGCATGCGCGCCCGTGAACGCTCCTTTGCGATGTCCGAAGAGCATGCTCTCGATAAGATCGGCGGGAGCGGCTGTACAGTTAAACGGAATGAACTCTTTCTGTGAGCGTTTGCTTAGACGGTGGATGGCGCGCGCAACCAACTCTTTACCTGTCCCAGACTCACCCGTGATTAGTACGGTCGAGTCGGAATCTTTAATTCTTTCTACAGCTCGCGCCACGGCTGACATGGCGAGGCTAGTGAAGACCATTCCCGGAAGCGCTGAGTATTGAGAAACCGGTCGCTCCGCCTTTTCTTCGTGTTGCTGCCTTTCCCCACGGAGTCTTACATGAGCGTGCGCCAGTTGCGCCACGTCAAGTAGCACTCTTAATTCATGCGCTTGCTTCTCCGTTAGAGGTTTGACGGAGCGCCCATAAATTGCAGCCCCTGTGCGGAAGGGGGTCGTCACTGCAAGGATTAAACAGATTGAGTTGTCTCCGCTTTTAATTTGAACTGTTTCTTCAGAAGCTCTGAACGCGCTGGCAACTGCCTCTTCGGCCTCCGCAACCTCATCCTGCTCCAGCCCTTCCAGCCAGTTCACGCGCGGTCGTTCGCCATATTTCTGCGTCCATGTTGAAAGACCATATGTTTGCGCCGTAGCATCAATGGCAAGCGCAAGCTTCAACATCACTTCATAAAGAACGTCCGGCCCCGATGTTGCTGCTTTGCATAGAGCACGGATCATCGATGCCAGAGGTAGTTGATAAGATGTTATATATGCCTTGCCCGAACTGCTAGAGCTTAGTGAACCTGGTAATCCTGGCATAATGTTCCGACCCTTAGCCGTTACAAATTAACGATGATATTGAAGACGTGCGTTCCCACTATATTGACTTACATGCGTAAAACATGGGGCTTGGCAAAAATGAGACTCTTTTGAGGGCTATCACCGCCAAAGGTCGATCCGGGGCGAGGATACAACCGATTGACTGACAGTCTAAGCTTAACAATTGATAAGTGTCAACAACATTTAACATCTAACTTCTATTCCAGTCTAACTCCTCATACTCAGTGCCTCAGCCTGAGAACAAGCTAGCGAGGGAGAGACTTTTTCCACATCTGTGCTCTGCTTCCTCCATCTCTATCTCAATGAGATCAATAGACCTCTGAACCGTATGCCCTTTTCGCGGATTTCCGTTCGCCGCCTGTTCGCCGCTCGGCAGTCTTAGCCCTGTTACTTCAAGTAAATATTGAAGTTAGCGCCCGAAGTCGTTGGAAAGAAATGTCTTTACACCTCTGTAGACGCATGTTACAGTCCCGAAACTTTGTCGTTAAGCGCTTAACGACAAATGGCAAGCATCGGGCGGGTATTTTAGTCACAGCCATCAATTCGGTTCGCCACAGCATTTCGGCGCACAGCACAATAAACATTCTTTGGACTAACTATCGGCTATTGAATATGGGAATCAGATTCGGCACTTCCGGCTGGCGCGCGATTATCGCGGATGAGTTCACATTCGCCGGGGTGCGGACTGTTACACATGCAATTTGCGAACATCTTAAGAGAAGCGGAGCAGCCGAAAGAAGTCTGATCGTCGGTTACGACACAAGGTTTCTCGGTGAAAAATTTGCAGATGAGTGTGTAAAAGAGGTATCAGCCCGCGGATTTCGCGCGCTTTTATGCAATCACCCGACACCAACGCCCACAATCTCGCATGCGATTCGCAGCCAGGGGGCGGCGGGGGGAATCAATTTCACTGCCTCCCATAATCCACCCGAATATAACGGGATGAAATTTTCTACCGCCGATGGTGCGCCCGCTCTTCCCGAAGTCACGAAGCATGTCGAGCAGTTAATTAGTGAAGATCAGATTGAAATAAGCGGCTCTGCCAGTAGCGGCGGCGGCGAATCATTCGACCCACGCCCGGGATATTTGGAAGACCTCTCTGGAAAAGTGCGATTCGACATAATTGCCAACGCGCGAGGCCGCTACGCTTTTGATCCGCTCTGGGGAACAGGGCGCGGGTATCTGGACGCAATTTTGCGCTCGCACGGGCTTGAAGTTGAGACGATTCATGACTGGCGCGATGTGATGTTCGGCGGGCGGGCACCCGAGCCTGAAGACAGTCATCTGGATGAGTTGCGAGAGGCTGTAGCTCAACGCGGCTGTGCGTTGGGTCTTTCGACGGACGGCGATAGCGACCGTTTTGGAGTGCTGGATGCTGACGGCAGTTTCATTACTCCGAATCAACTTATTGCTCTGCTATTCGACTATCTGGCGGACTCACGCGGCTGGAGTGGTGGCGTGGCTCGTTCCGTAGCGACTTCACATCTCGTTGATCGAGTGGCGAAAGAGCGCGGCTTGCCTGTATATGAAACGCCCGTCGGGTTCAAGTTCATCGGAGAATTGATTAATGAAGACAAGATCATCCTGGGTGGTGAAGAGTCGGCGGGGCTGTCAATCAAAGGTCACTATCCGGAGAAAGATGGCATCCTTGCGTGTCTGCTTGCAGCGGAGGCGGTCGCGGCTCGCGGCGCGAGCTTGAAAGATCAGCTCGAAGCATTGTACGCGCGAGTTGGCCGTCTTGAGACAGGACGTATTGGCATTCGACTCACCCCAGACGTTCAGGCATCACTCGTCGAAAAGCTGAAGCAAGACCCGAATGACATAGGCGGTCGTCCCATAGAGAAGACGAATCGTATGGACGGAGTGAAGTTTATTTTCGCAGATGGTTCATGGCTTTTGATGCGTCCTTCGGGAACTGAACCGCTGGTTCGCATCTACGCAGAAAGTGAATCGAAAAAAGATTTGGAGGTGCTACTTGAACAAGGTCGCAAATACTTACTGGGTTGACAACCGCCTTCAGGCGCAGCGCGTGACAGAGCGCGCTATTCCTTCTTTCACACCAGCGCGCGATCTCTCGCGTGATCTGATTGGCACGCGAACTGAGATTCGCCGCCGGGGCGGAGTAATCCCTTCGTGGGTTGTCTTCGGAATGATCATTCTGGCGACATTCGCAATCTGCGTGACCGTTACCATGCGAACGCACGCCGAGATGCGCACAGCAATCGAGCAGCACTCGGAAATCTCCGCAGAGGTTCAGACGTTGCGCAGTAATAACGCCGCTCTTGAGACAGAGGTGCGTCGTTTGCGCACAGACCCGCGTGCTGTTGAAGCCGCAGCGCGCACGCGCCTGAACATGGTTCGGGCCAACGAGATAGTCGTGCCAGCCGAATGAGCCGCAAGCGGAGGCTCATTTAAGAGCAGGACGCAACGCTTTTAGTCGCCCGCCGTCGCCTGCCGCCAGCTTCCCCGCTCCGATTCCTTCTGACACTGGGTTCCTTCCCGTCTAGCGCGCGGCTGTGGCCTTGACCGCAGCCGCGCGACCTTCTAGCGCGCATGAATCAGAAATGAGCAATAAGTCGGTTTGAGATTTTCCTACTGCTGCTATCGCTGTAAAAAGTTTGAAATCGACTCATCGCTTATGAAATGAACGCGGTTGACACTCCCTCTTAGCGTCAACTAATATCGAACTCTCTTTAATTTGTCGCACACAATCATGCTGTTGCGCAGGTAGACGTGCCGGAGATTCTTTTATGCCTGATACGAAAGAGATCGCGTCGCAAATCGAAGCAGAAGTTGAGCGTTGGGAGCAGGAGACGCTCGCGCCGGTTCTGAGTAAAAAGCCTGAGCGAAAAAAGCGCTTCGAGACCGTATCGCTTGACGAAGTGGCTCGCCTCTATACGCCTGCCGATACGGAAGAGGTTGATTTCGAGCGCGACATTTCCTTCCCCGGCGAGTTCCCTTACACGCGCGGCATACACCCTACGGGCTATCGCGGCAAACTCTGGACGATGCGACAGTTCGCAGGGTTCGGCACGCCTGAAGAGACCAACTTTCGCTTCAAATATTTAATGAGTCAGGGGCAGACAGGTCTTTCGGTCGCCTACGATCTACCGGCGCTGATGGGTTACGACTCGGATTCGCCGCTGTCAGAGGGTGAAGTGGGGAAATGCGGCGTTGCGGTCTCTTCATTAGCCGACATGGAGATTCTCTTCGACGGGATTCCGCTGGAAGAGGTCACCGTTTCGCAGACCATCAACGCGCCCGCCTCCGTACTTCTAGCGATGTACCTTGTAGTCGCCGAGAAACAGAACGCGGACTGGAAAAAGATTTCGGGCACGCTTCAGAACGACATTTTGAAAGAGTATATCGCGCAGAAGGAATGGATTTATCCGATTCGTCCCGCGATGAAACTTGTTACGGATACGTTCGAGTTTTGCACACGCTATGTTCCACGCTATAACCCGATTTCCGTAAGCGGCTATCACATACGCGAAGCCGGGGCGACGGCGCTTCAAGAACTCGCGTTCACCTTGCGCGACGGAATTGAGTATGTTGAATGGGGCGTGCGCGCAGGTCTTGATATTGAGGAGTTCGTGCCGCGCATCTCTTTCTTCTTTAACGCACACAACGATTTCTTTGAAGAGATTGCGAAGTACAGGGCAGCGCGCAGAATCTGGTCGCGTGTAATGCGCGAGCGCTTCAATGCGAAAAACCCTCGCACGATGCAGTTGCGTTTTCACACGCAGACGGCTGGCGTTTCTCTCACAGTACAGCAGCCGCTCAACAACATCGTGCGCGTTGCCATTCAAGCTCTCGCGG
>DATHJK010000186.1:0-2380 GCA_035316225.1 Pyrinomonadaceae bacterium | reverse complement strand
CACCCGTCGCGCTGTGAGAGCAAAGGGCAGGCCGATCAACCCGGACATCAAGAGCATGCCGAAGATTGAGCCTAAACCGAAAACAGCCAGGTATAGCAATCCGAGCGCGACCCCTTTGATCTGCGTAAGCACAAGCAGAGTCAGGGTTGCTGAACCAGCCAGACCATGCATCGCGCCAACCACGAGCGGCTTGAAGCCTACGCGCGAGACCGCGTGCGAGTGAGATTCAGTTGGCCCCGCATGTTCCGTTCCGCGCTCGTGAAAGTGAACGTGTACGTGTGAGACTCCATCGTGACTGTGCCGGTGCATGTGCACGTCCGCGCGCCTGCGCAGAGCACGCACGAGCGCGCTTACGCCGAGAGCGATAATCATTAACGCAACACAGAACTCCAGCCAGTTTGCCACGCTATCAGGAACGGCGACGCGAAGCGCCAGCACAATGATGCCAACGATGATGAGCGACGCTGTGTGCCCTGCTCCCCACAGAGCGCCGACTATCATTGAGCGCAGTATATTGCGATGCTCGCTGACGATTGCTGAAACGGCTACAACGTGATCAACTTCCGTAGCGTGCTTGAGGCCGAACAAGAGGCCGAGGCCAAGCAGAGCGAATGCGTTGATTGATGTCAAAGCGTATTCTCCTAACAGATTCTTGGAAGCTGCTCGCCCACAAGCATGTCAACTATGCGCGTGCCGCCGAAGCCCGTGCGCATAGCTACTATGCCCTGCGGCTCCTCTTTCACCTCGCCTATGATGCAACTGTCACGACCGTAGATGTTCTGCTTCATGCGCTCAAGGATTCGCCCGGCAACCTCGGATGAAACTATAGCAACAAGCTTTCCTTCATTGGCGACGTAAAGCGGGTCTAGTCCCAGAATCTCGCACGCACCTTTGACTTCCTCGCGCACAGGAATACTGTCTTCACGAATCTCTATGCATACTTCGGAACTGAGCGCGATTTCGTTAAGCGTCGTCGCCACCCCTCCGCGCGTAGGGTCGCGCAAGCAATGTATCGCACTGAGCGAGTTTGCGCTTGCGGCTTCGTCCAGCATCTCGCTCACCAGCGAATTAAGCGGCGCGGTGTCGCTCTCAATCTCAGTCTCCAGATCAAGCTCGCCGCGCGCTATCATGATCGTCGTGCCGTGATCTCCAACATGACCGCTCACGATCACCTTGTCTCCGGGTTTGGCACGCGAGGCTGAAATCTCGACGGGCGACTCTATGATGCCTATGCCTGCGGTGTTGATAAAAATCTTATCCGCGCTCCCCTTCTGAACCACTTTCGTATCGCCTGTGACAACTTCCACGCCTGCTTCACTGGCCGCCGCGCGCATTGATGAAAGAATGCGTCTCAAATCTTCAATCGGAAAGCCTTCTTCCAGAATGAAGCCCGCCGAAAGATAGAGCGGGCGAGCGCCGCTCATAGCAAGATCGTTGACAGTTCCGTGTACGGCCAGACGGCCTATGTCGCCTCCTGGAAAGAAGACGGGCGTGACAACATAAGAGTCTGTGGTGAAGGCCAGGCGAGATGCATGACCGTTGCCGCCTACTTCAAACACTGCCTGATCTTCCAAAGCTTCTAATAGCGGGTTGCGCAGGTATTCAAGAAAGAGTCCCTCGATCAATTCGTGCATGGCGCGACCACCGCTGCCGTGCGCCAGCGTTATCTGTGTATCTCTTATCTTATGTTTCCTGCGCCTCGCCCGCTCGACTCGCTCAAAGAGGGGCGAGGGCGTGAATCCGCTCGTCATTGGTTTGTTGCTTTCAACGCTCTCAAGCCGCAGACTTCGCGCTTGAGCGTTCGGCGATCTTCGACAGCCGACCGAAATTGTAGTAAGCGGCGCACGCGCCTTCCGATGAGACCATGCAGGAGCCTATGGGGGTTTCCGGCGTGCAGGCCGTGCCGAAGACTTTGCACTCCCAGGGACGCTTGACGCCTTTAAGAATCTCGCCGCACTGGCAGGCTTTCGGGTCTGCTATGCGAAGCCCCGGCACGCTGAACTTCAACTCAGCATCAAACGCAGCATATTTTTGCTGAAGCTTCATTCCGCTGTGAGCAATCGAGCCAAGCCCGCGCCACTCGAAATAATCTCTCGGCTCGAAGACTTCGGATAGAATTTCCAGAGCTTTCCGATTACCGTCGCGGCTGACACAGCGCCCGTATTGATTCTCGACTTCGGCGCGCTTCTCTACTACCTGCTTTACGATCATGTAGACCGATTGCAGCACGTCCAGAGGCTCGAAGCCGGAGACGGCGACAGGCTTGCCGTATTCGCGCGGGACAAATTCGTAAGGGCGCGTCCCTATGACTGTGCTGACGTGACCGGGACCAAGAAAACCGTCCAGTTGCAAATCAGGCGAATCTAACAGGGCTTTCAGC
>DATHJK010000185.1:0-16583 GCA_035316225.1 Pyrinomonadaceae bacterium | reverse complement strand
AGTGCGGCAACTGCATTGAGGTCTGTCCAACGGGGACGCTGCTTGACGCTACATATCGTCATCAAGCTCGTCCGTGGGAATTGCAGCAAACGGTCACGACCTGCACTTATTGTTCAGACGGCTGCCAGGAGTCGGTTGGATCGCGTGCTGGCGAAGTGATGCGCGTTGTTGCGCGCGACCGTTATGTGAACGGGCACAACGGCGAGTTCCTCTGTATTAAAGGTCGCTTCGCGCATACATTCGTCAACGACGATGCTCGCCTGCGCACACCCATGATTCGCTACAAGAAGGGCGGAAAACTTATTCCGGCCACATGGGACGAGGCGATTAAGTTCGCCGCGCGTGGATTGGATAAAGCGGCAGAAGCGCACGGCGCAAATTCACTCGCCGTCGTGGGAAGCCCGAGACTGACGAACGAAGCCCTTTACGCCCTTAAGAAATTCGCCACAGAGCTTGTAGGAACTGAAAGCTATACTGCGGCGGACGCATTCAGTCTCGCTCCATTCTTCCGAAATCTTGGCGGGCAGCTTGCAACGCACCGCGACATTCGCCACGCCAAAACAATCCTGCTCATAAGCGGCGAGCCTGAAGAGTTGCAGCCTTTCGCCGGAAAACAGATTCGGCAGGCTGTGAGAAACGGCGGCGCGAAGCTTGTCATAGTCAACAGCACGCCTATCAGATTAAAAGAGCAAGCCGCACAGTTTCTTCACATCAATCCGGGCACGGAAGACGCGGCGGTTCTTGCAATCTTCAATCAGGCGCAGAACGAACTGGCCGCGCGCAAGATGGGCGTTTCTGAGACTGAGCTAATCGAGATGCGTCGCACGATAACGAACACGGAAGGCGACGCAATCATCATGTTCGGCGGCGAAGTGAGCGCAGAAGCTCAATCGCTTCTGGCGCAGATGCCGCATCTCTTCAACAAAGAAGGGCGGCGCGTCCTGCTTCATCCTTTGCCGCTCTATAACAACAGCGTGGGCGCGCACGACATGGGGTTGATGGATGGCCGTTTGAGCGCGACCGCAATTCTTGACATGGCCGGGAGCGGGATTCGCGCTATGTATATTGCGGGTAGCTTTCTGCCTCAACAATTGCATGGCCGCGAAGAGGCTATGGGCAAGCTGGATTTTCTGGTCGTACAGGAATTGTTCGAGACCGACACCACACGCTACGCCGACGTGGTATTCCCTGCCGCATCGTTCGCGGAATCCGACGGGACGTTCACAAACAGCGGCGGGCTTGTGCAGCGCGTGCGCCAGACAATTCCGCCCGTTCATCAATCCAGGCAGGACTGGGTGATTACATCTCAGCTGTCGAAAGAGCTTGGCGTTGATTTTAACTTTCAGATGTCGGCCAGCGCCATCTTCAAGGAGATAGCAGAGCGCATTCCCGCATACGCAGGGCTTCGCTACCCGCTTCTGAAAGACGAGACCACGCCTGTGCAGGTTAAGCACGCAACTGTCGAGCAGCGCCAGCTTTCCAAAGAGGCCGAAGATATACGAGCGCGCGTCGAGAAGATGAGCGACACGGCGACTAAATTCACGGAAACGCCGCCAATCGGCCACGAGCTTTTCAAGATTGGAACGCTGACCGACAAATTGCCTCAGATGCACCTGCTGGCAAGCGGCAACCCCAGGCCCCCAACCTTACTGGTGTCGCCGCTCTACCAGATAACCCTTGACGAGAGTTTGCGGCGAGAGGCTGTGGCTGGAGACTGAAAAGGCAGTGCAGAATACAAAGTGCAGAGTGAGGAATTAAAGGCAATCTCTTCTTATTCATCACTCATCATTCTGTATTCATCATTACAGTTATGGATAACCCTCTAATCTTCGCGGGCGTTAAGTTCATCGTCATCAACATCGCTTTCACAGTCGTGCTGATGATAGTGGCCTACACTGTTTTAGCCGAGCGGCGAATATTGGGCTTGATACAAGGAAGGTTGGGGCCGAACCGCGTCGGGCCGGGCGGAATGTTACAGCCGTTCGCAGACCTTCTGAAATTCATACTCAAAGAAGACATCGTTCCAGATAAATCAACGCGCTTCGTCTATTTTCTAGCGCCTGTGATTGCGATAACAGCCGCGCTGATGACCATAGTGGTCTATCCGTTTGGCCCCGTCATTCATATTCCATTCACAGACTGGTACGTGCCTTTCGTCGTCACACGCATGGACGTGGGGCTGCTTTATGTGCTTGGCGTCACCAGCGTAGGCGTTTACGGAATAGCTCTCGCCGGATGGTCGTCGAACAATAAATATAGCTTGATGGGAGGGCTTCGCTCTTCGGCTCAACTAATCTCTTATGAGTTGAGCCTCGGTCTCTCGGTCATAGGCGTAGTTCTGCAATCCGGCTCGCTTGACCTGTACAGCATTGTAGAGCAGCAGTCCGGCTGGTACGGAATGCACTGGAACATCATCTGGCTTCAGCCGCTTGGGTTCATCGTCTACCTGATCTCAGCAATAGCCGAGACCAACCGCGTTCCGTTCGACCTGCCCGAAGCAGAGACCGAACTGGTCGCAGGCTTCCATACGGAATACAGCGCACTGAAATTCGCGCTCTTCTTCATGGCCGAGTACGTCAACATGTTCACGGTCTCAATGCTGGCGACGACGCTATTTCTGGGCGGATGGAACGGCCCCGGCGTGCAGACGTTCCCCGTGCTGGGCCTCTTCTATTTCTTAATCAAAGTTATATTTTTCCTTTTTCTATACATCTGGCTGCGCGGCACGCTCCCGCGCTTTCGCTTCGACCAGTTGATGAACTTCGGCTGGAAATTTCTGCTGCCCGTCGCAATTCTTAACATAATAATTAGCGCGACGCTCGGCTGGTTAGGCTGGATATGAAAGGGAGTGATAAGTGATGAGTGATAAGTGATAAGGAAGTCTGAAGTCTGAAGTCCAGAGTCTGGAGTCAAAAGCTTTTCTCTTATCACTTATCACTCATCACTTATCACTTAAAAGATGTTCACTGTTCTTCTTTTTCTGCTGTTTGCGGGGCTGGCGATTGGATGCGCGATTTCGATGGTGGCGCAGCGCAATCCGCTCTACAGTGCCATCTCGTTGATTGGCGTGTTCATAGCGCTCGCCTGTCTTTACGTGATGCTTGCCGCGCCGTTCATAGCCGCCGTGCAGGTGATAGTTTACGCGGGCGCGATCATGGTGCTGGTGGTATTCGTCATCATGTTGCTGAACGTCGAAGAGGAAGAGAAGAAGCGTACCAGATTGCGGGTTCTCATACCTGCTGCCGTGCTTCTGGCTGCTGTGTTGATTGCCGAAGCCTCTTTCATCTTCTACTTCGTTGAGCGGGCAGGCCAGCCGCACGACCCTTCAACGTCGAACGTAGGATTGACAGCTTCTATAGGCATAGGTCTTTTCACGCAATATCTTCTACCGTTCGAGATAACATCGGTGCTTCTTCTGATGGCGATTGTCGGCGCTATGACTCTGGCTAGCAGAACCGGAGGCGGGTTCTTCTCGCCAAACGTTCGTGTTGTTCCGGGAGCGGCTGTGCTCCCGCGTCAGATTGTTGACCCGAACGCTGTCGGGGATGCCACACCTGTTATAGCTGAAACAACCGAAGAGGCGGCAAGGTTACTGGGTGTTGACGACGTGGATCAAAAGCCTGACGAAGATTGAGGCTCTACGGAAAGTTATGGACGTTCATCTTTCATGGTATCTGGCGCTCTCTGCGATTCTTTTTACGATTGGCGTGGTCGGCGTAATCATCAAGCGCAACATCATCTCTATGTTCATGTGCATTGAGCTGATGCTCAACGCAGTGAACCTGACGTTCGTCGCTTTTTCCAGCTACTTCAGAGACGTAACGGGGCAACTCTTCGTCTTCATCGTTATGACCGTTGCTGCGGCAGAGGCGGCAGTCGGGTTAGGCATCATCATTGCTATTTTCCGCAATCGAGAATCATTAGACGTGGACGATGCGAACATTTTGAAGCTTTAATCTTAAAGCCAGTTTATGCCGGAGAACCACCTTCTCAGAATAATCATCTTCGCGCCGCTTGCAGGGGCCGCGATCAACTGGCTCCTGGGGCGACGCCTGCGCAGCGAAGCATTCAGCGGCGCGGTGGCTTGTCTGGCCGTCGCGGTCTCAACGGTCGTCGCATTCATGCTGGCCTTTGGCTCTGGCGGCGCACTTCACGTTGGCGACACGCACAGCACGACGCCTGTTCTGGATCACATCTGGACATGGCTTCAGGTCGGAAACTTCAGAGCGGATTTCGGGCTTGGCATGGACAGGTTGAGCGGCATCTATGCTCTCTTCGTCACGTTCGTCGGTTTGTTGATTCATGTCTTCGCAACTGGTTACATGCGCGGGGATAAGGGATTCTACCGCTTTTTTGCATACCTGAATCTCTTCATGTTCGCCATGCTCACGCTCATTCTCGCGGACAATTTTCTGTTGATGTTCGTGGGATGGGAGGGCGTAGGTCTCTGCTCCTACTTGCTGATAGGTTATTACTTGGACAGGCCGGAAGCGAGCGCGGCTGCTAAAAAGGCATTCATAGTCAACCGCATCGGCGATTGGGGCGTGATACTGGGCATCATGCTCATCTTCTTTCTAACATCGCAGGCGGGAAGACCTTCCATAAGCTTCTTCGATAATTCGGCGAGAGGAGTGCAGAGCGCGCTGGGCTTCTTCGCAAGTCTTCCGGCTGCTGAGCCTTTTAAATTGAGCATGCTCATCGCGGGAGGCGTGACATCGGTTGCCATTCTTCTATTCATAGGCGCGACTGGAAAGAGCGCACAGATTCCCCTGTACGTGTGGCTGCCTGACGCTATGGCCGGGCCAACTCCTGTGTCAGCATTGATTCACGCGGCGACGATGGTCACGGCTGGCGTTTACATGGTCGTGCGATGCTCTGCAATCTTCACGCACGCGCCTATGGCAATGTTCATTGTCGCAGTCATCGGTGCGGCGACTGCGATATTTGCGGCAACCATTGGTCTGGCTCAGAACGACATCAAGAAAGTTCTTGCTTACTCGACCATATCGCAACTCGGCTACATGTTCCTTGCGTGCGGAGTTGGCGCGTTCGTCGCGGCGATTTTCCACGTGATGACGCACGCATTCTTCAAGGCGCTGCTGTTTCTAGGCTCAGGCTCGGTCATACATGGCATGCACCACGAGCAGGATATGCGTCGCATGGGCGGCCTTCGCAAGTACATGCCTGTTACTTTTGCGACGATGACTGTAGGGTGGCTGGCAATCAGCGGCTTCCCTCTGCTTTCCGGCTTCTTCTCGAAAGACGAGATTTTGTGGAAGACTTGGAGCGCGACTTCGGCGAGCATCCCGGCGGGCTATGGTAAAGCGCTGTGGTTCATAGGCGCATTGACGGCGCTTCTCACGGCCATTTACATGACGCGCCTGATGGTGATGACCTTCTGGGGCAAAGAGCGTTTCCATGAGGCGCATGGAGGAGGCGAGGCAGACGAGGCTCACGCGCACGGGTTCGACGAAGGCTTGAAGCCGCACGACGCGCAGCATGCTTCTGTGGATGATCGCCCGCATCATGCGCCGGGCGAGCACGTCGAAGACGCTCATGATGAGCATGCTGGTCACGCTCCGCACGAATCGCCCTGGACGATGACGGTGCCGCTCGTTGTACTTGCATTTCTTGCTGCCTTTGGCGGCTTTATAGGAGTTCCTTACGCTTTGAGCGGAGGAAGCATCCCGAACTATTTCGAGCGAGCGCTTGAGCCTGCCATTGCGCACCCGCCAGAGAGAATTGCTGAGGCGGGCGGCGCGAGCGCAATGGAGCAGCCGCAGTACGAGATGCTGTCGCCGAAGCCGCAGCAGGTTGACGGCGCTGCGCCGCTTTCGGTCGGTGAAGGCTCGCAGGGTGAGCCAGTGGCCGAGCGCGTGCCTACAAGTGAAGAGACACGCACAGAACTTTTATTCACTGGAATCTCTGTACTGATTGCTCTCGCAGGAATTGGAATCGGCTGGGTCATGTTCAAGACGCAGCCTTTGAGGAAGATGCCGCGCCTGCTCGAAGAGAAATATTACGTTGACGAGATTTACGATGCGGGTGTCGTTAATCCCATTCACGTCTTTGCGCGTGAAGGATTGTGGAAGCTGTTCGACGTGTCTGTCATTGACGGCATTGTGAACGGTCTGGGCAGCAGCGTGCGCGAACTCGGCGGCGTAGTTCGCTACATTCAGATGGGATTCGTCAGAAGCTATGCGGCGATCATACTGCTCGGAGCGCTCGCAGTTATCGCATATTTTGTTTTCCACAGCATCAAGGCGCTAGGCTATTAGATTATGCAGCAATACCTGCTCACAATTCTTATCTTAGTTCCTGTCGCAGGCGCGCTCGCGCTCGTAGGCCACAGCTTCGCGCCCTACAAGCGCGAGCAGCATTATCGCTGGATAGCATTAGGATTCTCCTTAATTACCTTTGCTGCCTCGCTTCTTCTGTTGAAGGGCGCTGGCAGCAATTTCAGCAGTTTTCAATTCGAGCAGAACGTTCCGTGGATTAACACAATCGGCGCGCGTTATCATCTAGGCGTTGACGGCCTGAGTTTGTGGCTTGTACTTCTAACAACTCTTCTTCTTCCCATCTCGATTCTTTCCAGTTGGACTGCGATTGAGAAGCGCGAGCTTTCCTTCTACGTCTTCATGCTGCTTCTGGAATCGGCGATGATAGGCGTCTTCATCTCGCTAGACCTTCTAATCTTCTACCTCTTCTTCGAGGCATCGCTTGTTCCCATGTTCTTCCTCATTGGTATATGGGGCGGCGAGCGAAGGATTTACGCGGCGACAAAATTTTTCATATACACGGCGGTCGGAAGCCTGCTGATGCTGGTGGGCATCATTGTGCTCTACGTTTACTACCAGACGTTCGATTACACCCTGATACTCAATGCGATGCGCTCAGGCCAGACGCTTCAGGCGCTGACGCGCGGCGGACAATCCGTTGAATTCTGGCTGTTCCTGGCTTTTGCTTTAGCCTTCTGCATAAAAGTTCCGCTCTGGCCGCTGCACACATGGCTGCCCGACGCGCACACGGAAGCGCCCACGGCTGGCTCTGTAATCCTTGCGGGCGTGCTTCTGAAGATGGGAACTTACGGTTTGATGCGATTCAACATCGCGCTATTCCCAACAATGTCGCGCTACTTTGCGCCCATGATGATAGTGCTGGCAATCATAGGGATAATCTACGGCGCGCTCGTTGCGATGGTGCAGCCGGACGTGAAGCGTCTAGTGGCATATTCATCCGTGAGCCACATGGGATTCGTGGTGCTGGGAATTTTTTCGTTCACGGAGTATGGCATGCAGGGAGCGCTCTACCAGATGCTGAATCACGGCGTTTCTACAGGCGCGCTCTTTCTAATCGTCGGCATGATATACGAGCGACGCCACACGCGAATGATTTCAGAGTTCGGCGGGCTTTCGATGTCAATGCCGTGGTTCTCGACCTTTTTCGTTATAGCGTCGTTGTCATCAATCGGACTTCCCTTCCTGAATGGTTTCATCGGCGAGTTTCTGATAATGCTCGGCACGTGGATGACCGGAGCCATAAATCATGCATGGATAGCGACGATGCTGGCGGGAACGGGCGTGATTCTTTCAGCCGTCTATCTGCTGTGGATGTTGCAGCGCGTGGTGTTCGGCCCATTGAAGAATGAGAAGAACGCGCGGCTTTCGGATTTGAATGCGCGGGAAATAGGATTGCTGGTTCCTCTGCTAATTCTGATGCTCTTGATGGGCGTCTATCCGCGTCCGTTCCTTGACCTCTCGCGCGCAAGCGTGGAAACTGTGCGGTCAAGAGTCTTTCAGCCGGAAAGCGGAGGCTCTTTCTCTGTGGAACGAATCAGCATCGAAGGAGAATCCCCTAATAAATGAATAAGAAGAGATGGCTAGCCTGCGTTTTCTCTCTCTTTGCTTGTCTGGTCTCGAACTCTCTTCCCCCTGTGAGCGCGCAACAGCAACAGCGCCCCAGAGTCGTAGCGGCTGATCCTCAGATCAGTCTGGCGCTCGCAGGTCTGGACGGAAGGAATTATGATCTGGCGCAGATGCGCGGCAACGTGGTTGTGGTCTCCTTCGGCGCAACATGGTGCCAGCCGTGCGGCGAAGAGCTTCGAGCGCTCACGGAATTGCAGCACGAGTACCAGAGCAAGCCAGTGAAATTTCTGTGGGTGAACATAGAGAGCCAGGAAGTTTTGACGGACGCGCGGTTGAAAAAATATGTGAAGGCGCATCACCTGAATTTCCCTGTGCTGCGCGACCCGACGCTTGTGGCCTTCGGTCAGTTCTCTCGTCGTGTTCGACTGCCCATGATCGTCTTCTTCGACCGAGCGGGAAGACCTACGGGCGGCACGCACGTGGGCTTCAGCGTTGGCGACCCGGAGAATTACAAACAGTTCGTGCGCGGTTATCTTGACCAGCTTTTAGGTGTTTAGGGCAATTTGAGATGTAGAGGCTGGTTTTAGAAGATTTTTTTCAGTTGGATTTATGGCGAGTAAGGTTCACCACCGAAGGCACCGAAGAACACTGAGATTACACAGAGAGTTGAATACCTCTGTGACTCTCTGTGTCTTCGGTGGTGAAAAAATTCCTCCTCTAAATCCAATTGATAATTGATTTCTGTATTCTTAAAGATGAACTTGTTACTTGCCATTCAAATCCAGACTGCCAGGCCGGACATCAACCTGCTTCTAATCCTGCCGGAACTAATCGTCAGCACAGCGGGCGTAATTGTGATGATGGTTGACGCATTCGCGCGCCCGCGCCAGCGATGGATAACGGGCGGGCTGGCTCTCGTTGGGCTTGCTGCTGCGATGGCGGCTTCATTCTGGATGTGGTCTGGCTGGGTTGGGCCGCGCGAAGCCTTCAGCGGCATGATTGTGCTGGACGAGCTTCGTCTTGGCTTCACTTTAATAGCGCTCTTCGTCTCGGCTTTGACCGTGCTTATCTCTATGGTCTGGGTTGAAGGCGAACGTCTGCCTGCGGGCGAGTTTCATTCGCTACTTCTCTTTGCCACTTCAGGCATGATGCTGATGGCGTCCGGCAATGATCTCGTCATCATCTTCCTCGGCCTTGAGATTCTTTCGATTGCTACTTACGTGCTGGCGGGTTTTCGTCGCTCGGATTTGCGCTCGAACGAATCATCGCTGAAATATTTTATCCTGGGTTCGTTCTCATCCGCATTTCTTCTCTACGGTATCGCGCTCATTTACGGCGCGACCGCTACCAGAACAGGGCTTCCCGGAACTACTAACATAACGGAGATTGCCAATCGTTTAGACATCTCCCTCTATCCGCCGCTACTGTTCGCCGGGGCAGCGATGATGCTCGTGGGCTTCGGCTTCAAGATAGCGACTGCGCCGTTTCATGTCTGGACGCCGGACGTTTATGAGGGCGCTCCTACTCCGGTCACGGCTTTCATGGCGGCAGGCCCCAAGGCTGCGGGCTTCGCATCTTTCATGCGCGTCTTTGTCTTCGGTTTCCCTTTCGTCGCAACTGTGGCGAGTGTGCAGGGACAGGTTCACGCAGCATGGCTGGGCGCGCTTGTCGTGATGGCTATAATCACAATGACGGTGGGCAACGTCGCCGCGATTGTCCAGAACAACGTCAAGCGCATGCTCGCTTATTCTTCTATAGCTCACGCGGGCTACGCGCTCGTCGGTTTCGTGGCCGCAGGCGCAACGGGCGATCCCGTTTTCAAGAGCGAGGCTCTCTCTTCCGTAGCCTTCTACATGCTGAGTTATGCCGTGATGAATCTGGGCGCATTCGCCGTCGTCACTCTCATAGCGCGAAGCGGTGACCGTCGCACAGAAGTTGAAGATTACAACGGCATAGGCTTTCAGTCTCCCGGCCTTGCCTTCACGCTCTCGCTTTTCATGCTGAGTCTTCTCGGCCTGCCTCTGACGGCAGGGTTCATGGGCAAGATCATGGTCTTTCGCGCCGCTCTCAACGCGGGCTATTACGGACTGGTCGTCATAGGCGTTCTCAATACGGCCATCTCTGCGTACTACTATTTGCGTCTAATCATCGTGATGTTCTTCCGCGAGAGAACAACCAGTTGGATCGCGCCAAGAGTTCCGGCGAGCGTGATGGTGGTTCTAATCATCACGGTGCTTGGCGTCTTTTATCTGGGGCTTTTTCCGAACCGCGTGCTGGACGCTTTTAAGACCAGGCCGCCCGCAGCGATGGCTGCGCGTTGAGGCCATGCGGAAAGTTCCGATGACGTATTTGAAGTTAGCTGCTTGAGAATTTTACGATGAGCGCTGCTGCCGAGAGGAAAATAGAGACGGAAGCCGATTCTTCTATCGAGAAGCGTCCGGCTACTGCCAGCAGCTACATTGAAGGGATAAAGGAATCGCTGGGCGAGGCTTGGATTCCGCGCATCTACTCGGAAAGGATTATGACAATCCGAACCAGAGCGCACCACTTGAAGCTTCCGTTGAAGACAGGCACAGTGGAGATTCAACACACGCTGCTGGGGATTGAGTTGAAAGTCGGGCGAATGCGCATGCACTGCCCCGACCTTGCTACGGCGCGATACCTTTCAACTTTCGCTCGCGCCGGTTGCACGGACGTTGCCGTGCCGTATGACATCACGCGAATCTCTACGCTCGCCGACGAGCTTGAATCTTCCTGGCAGCGCATGTTACTTCTTGTGGAGCACCTGGCGGCTGGCCGCTCGCCGCAGTTCAGGTCGCGCGTCAGAGCGCTTCTTTCCGCAGAAGTGAAAAGAGAGATTACAGAGGCGGGCGCTGGCGCTGCCATGCCGGTTTTCAATCAGAACACGAAGCAGCGCCGTACGAGCTAAAATATCAAGGAGTTTCCGAAAGTTAGATTTTTGAGACCATCTGGAAGGTAAGAAACGTATTGATTAACGAGAACAATCTGCCTGAAGTATCAGAGCCTCTCCCCTTCCCTTTCAACCAGCGCCTTTTCTGCAAATATGAGCCTATAGAGAAGCGCATCGAGACGATTCGGGTGCTCGTCGTTGACGATCTCTTACGCGACGAGCACGACCTGTCGGAAGTCGGACGCCGCGAGCTTGGCCGCACTCTTCATTCCCAGTTAAACCGCGAGCGTGAGATTGCCTCGCTCGCGTTAGAAAATATTCTTTCCAACATTGCTCGCCTGGTGAAGCGACCGGAAACCATGGTCGCTCACCTTTCCGAGATAGCGCGCAAAGCGGAAGAGTTTCGCCCGGATGCGATTGTCCTCGGCGGAACCTTGCGCGATTTCGATTACTACAACCCGGATATTTTGGAATCTTTTGGGGAATTCATACGCGAGACGCGCATCCCCGTGCTTGGCATCTGCGGCGGGCATCAATTGATTGGCATGGGCTTTGGAGCGCGCGTCGTCACCCTTGATCACATGGAGCAGCACGAGCGCCGCGAAGGTCGTTCCTTTGAATATCAATATCGCTTCATACGAATTGTCGCGCCCGACGATCCCATTTTCGCAGGCATCAACAACCCTCAATCGGGACTCTGGCAAGACTACACTACGGAAGCCAGAATCCTGCGTGTCTGGCAGAATCATGGCTTACAGCTAGACCGCGTGCCTGATGGATTCAAGCTACTCGCAACAGCTTACCTCTGCCGTAACCAGATGATGGTCAAGCGCGCTGACGGTCAGTTAATCTACACGGTACAGTATCATCTGGAAAAATCTTTTGAGGACTGGCACAAGAACCGCACTAGATGGGAGCACCCGAACGAGTCGCGCGACGGTCGCATCATCTTCGAGAATTTCCTGCTCGAAGCGCTCAGGTTTAATCAGGACTAGGTACACAGAATTGATGGCTATTTAATTCAAGTGCCGCACATGTGACACCCCTGCGGGATGACGTAGATTAGCCGGTGGCAAGCCAATATGCTTCCACCGGCTAATCTATGTTTTGCTATCAGCGCGTCTCGTAAATTTTACGATTTGTTGATGCTAACAACGCAAGAGTTCTTAATTCTATAGATTGCTCTATAGCGGTTCTCAATTGGATGCGACTATTGCTGCAAAGAGTCAGGCTAGTAGCGCCTAAGGTCTCGGGCGGGTCTGCTGCGCCCCTCACCCGCCCGAGACCTTAGGCGGTACTGACACGGAGTCGCACTCAATTGAGAACTGCTATAGATATTCCCCGCTTTACTCCTTGAATATTCTTCTTATTTGGCTAGTAGCGCGCTCGGCGGAAATCGTTTACAATTAGCGTAGTGGCGGAAAGGGCGAGACGGCACGATTAGGCGGCTCGCCCTTATTCGCAGCAGTTCAAAGGTTTTCATTTGAAAGAGTCATTACAAGTTTATGGAAGAATACTCAGACAGAATGCCCACGGACATTGCGCGGTTTCCAATGGTTCCCATACGCGATGTCGTAATCTTTCCCTTCACCAAAGTCGCATTCAAGATAGGACGCCCCGGCTCCGTGCGCGCTCTGGAAGCAGCGCTCGCCGCCGACCGCACAATCTTCCTTGCCACACAACACGACGCTACAGTTGACGAACCCTCGCCTGAGCAGATTTACAGCGTTGGGACGCTCGGTCGCATTCTGCAATCGCAGAAGCAGGAGAACGGCCAGATTAAAGTGGTGGTCGAAGGAAGAGAACGCGCTACGACCGTTCGAGTGGAGAATAACGATGGGGCTTTCACTGCGCTTGTGCGGCGCGCGCCGGTTGTTAATGAAGAGGGGCCGCGCGTTGACGCACTGATTCAGAAAGCGGGACAGCTTGTCGAACAGCACATACGGCTCGCGCCCGATACGCAAACGGACGCGCTGCAAACCGCGCTCAGGAATCAGGACGCTTCGCATCTTGCCGATGCGCTTGCCTCTCAGCTTCGCGTCTCTGTCGAAGACAAGCAGGGGCTTCTCGAAATCTTCTCCGTCTCGGCTCGCCTTCAAAGACTGGTCGAACTGCTTGACACTGAGATTGAGAAGCGCCAGCTTGACCGCACGATTCAGACGCGCGTGAAGCGGCAGATGGAGAAAGCGCAGAAAGAGTATTACCTCAACGAGCAGATCAAGGCGATTCACAAGGAGCTTGGCCGCAAGGACGAGAAGGCTGAGCTTGAAGAACTGAAGAAGAAGATAGAAGAGGCCGGGATGACGGAAGAGGCCAAAGAGAAGGCCATGCAGGAGCTTCACCGTCTGGAAGCCATGCCTCCCATGTCCGCAGAAGGAACGGTTTCTCGCACATATATTGACTGGCTCGTCAGCGTTCCGTGGAAGCAGAAGACGAAAGAGATTAGAGACCTGCTGAAAGCGGAAGAGGTTTTGAACGAAGACCACTTCGGGCTTGAGAAGGTAAAGGATCGCATACTTGAATACCTGGCGGTTCGCCAGCTTGTCAAAAATCCTAAAGGCTCTATTCTCTGCTTCGTTGGCCCGCCGGGCGTGGGTAAGACCTCTTTAGGTAAATCGATAGCACGCGCTACGGGAAGAAAATTCGTGCGCCTCTCTCTGGGCGGCGTGCGCGACGAAGCTGAGATTCGTGGGCATCGCAGAACTTACATAGGCGCTCTGCCCGGACAGATAGTTCAGATGATGAAGAAGGCAGGGACGATAAACCCGCTGTTTCTTCTGGACGAAGTTGATAAGCTTGGCGCAGATTTTCGTGGCGACCCGAGTTCGGCTCTATTGGAAGTCCTTGACCCTGAGCAGAACAACACGTTCATGGATCACTACATGGACGTGGAATACGATCTCTCGAAAGTCTTTTTCATAGCGACGGCGAATGTATTGCACACGATTCCGCCCGCGCTGCAAGACCGTCTTGAGATAATTCGCCTTTCTGGCTACACAGAGCGCGAGAAGCTTGAGATTGCCAAGCGCCATCTTGTGCCGAAACAGGCTGAGGCCAACGGGCTGAAAGCGGATCAGGTGGAGTTCACCGAAGACGGCCTTCAGGAGATTATTCGTCACTACACGCGCGAGGCTGGCGTGCGCAACATGGAGCGCGAGATTGGCTCCTGTATGCGGAAGATCGCCAGAAAATTTGTTTCGGAAAATTCCGCAGAAGAGTTCAAGGATGTGGTCACAGCCGAGCGCGTGCGCGAGATGCTTGGGCCAATCAAATTCCGCGAGCAGGGCATCGCCGCGCAGAGTGAAATCGGGCTTGCCACAGGTATGGCATGGACTGAGGTAGGCGGCGAGGTTTTGCAGATAGAAGCGACTCTCACGAAAGGAAGAGGCCAGGTCATTCTCACGGGAAAACTAGGCGACGTGATGCAAGAGTCCGCGCATGCGGCTCTCACCTGTATAAAGTCGCGCGCAGAGCGTTTGGGGATGAGCATAGACTTCATACGCAAGCGCGACCTGCACGTTCACATTCCCGAAGGCGCAATCCCGAAAGATGGCCCGTCGGCTGGCATCACTTTGGCGACGGCTATGGCTTCTGCTCTCGCTCGTGTGCCCGTTCGCAAGGGCATTGCGATGACTGGAGAGATAACGCTGCGCGGTCGAGTGCTGCCCATTGGCGGCGTGAAGGATAAGCTTCTGGCTGCGCATCGCTTCGGGTTAACCTCTATCATTCTTCCGAAAGACAACGAGAAGGATTTGGTGGAGATTCCCGAAGAAGTTCGAGCGGAACTGGTAATCAATCTTGTCGAGACGATTGACGAAGTTCTTGCCCTGGCGCTTGAGGACGCATGCCCGACCGACGTAGGGGCTGCGGAAGTGGCACAGGCACCGCCGCTCTGGACTACAGAGCCGCCTTCGCAAGGCGTAGGGACGCCAGCCGCAGAATAGCATAGTGTCTTTCCAGCGACAGCCCTTGCCTTTCTCTTTACTCTTGAAGAGTAAAGAGAAAGGCTGTCGCTCAACTTTTTCCTCGCACCGGATAGCTACTGTCAACCAACTTGATTTTGAAGCAATCAATCCCGTGGCCGGCTGCCAGCCGCAGGAACGCACTTAAAATTTTGGAGGAACAAGATGAGCGAGAAACATGAAGATGCAAAACTGATTCTGAGGCTTTACGATTTGAGACGCGAGGAGGTGATGCGCAAGGCGCGTAACTGGTACTTCTTAGAGTTCAATCCAGAGAGCGTGCAAGACATACAGTCCACTATGATGGGCGAGAACAGCGCCTACCTTCGCATGGTAATCAGCTATTGGGACATGGCTGCGTCGCTGGTAAATAACGGCGCGATTGACGCGAAGATGTTTGCGGATTCCAATGGCGAGCAGATAGGCGTTTTCCTAAAGATAGAACCTTTCCTGGAAGACATGCGCCGCGTTCTTGATGCCCCGACCTTCCTTGAGCACCTTGAGCGCTGCGTTAAGAGCATGCCCAACGCCGAAGATATATTGACGCGCACCCGGGAGCGATTCAAGAAGTTCAGGGCGATGCGCGAAGAAGCCGCGAAAGCCGCAGGCGAAGGCAAATAACAAGTGAATAGTGAATAGTGATGAGTGATAAGAAAGACCGGAATACAGTAGCCAGTAGCCAGTAGCCGGAATATAAAACATTTATCTTCTGACCACTGGATTTCGGTCTACTGCTTTCTCTTATCACTCATCACTTATCACTTATCACTCTTATGAAAGTCACCAGCGCCGAGTTTGTAAAAAGCGCGTTTTCCGAGAAGGATTGGCCGCGTGATGGCAGGCCGGAGGTGGCTTTTATGGGGCGCTCGAATGTTGGCAAGTCCAGCATGATAAACTCGCTGCTGGGCGTGCGTGGACTCGCTCGAACTTCTTCTACGCCGGGCAGAACTCAGTCGCTAAACTATTTTCTAATCAATGCTCGTTTCTATTTCGTTGACCTGCCGGGCTATGGTTACGCGCGTGCGCCGCGAGAGGTGCGAGAATCATGGGGCGAGTTTGTCGCAGATTACCTTGCAAAGCGTGAGCCTCTTGTGCTATCAATTCATATCGTAGATTCGCGTCACGAACCCACAAAATTAGATATGCAACTTCGAGAGTGGCTCACCGTTTATGCGAAGCCGCGTGTAGTGGTTGCCACTAAATCCGACAAACTCTCAAATAATGAGTTGAGGAAAAATCTGGAGCGAGCGCGGCGGGCGCTTTCCGTTGAGAAGGTTATTGCATATTCCGCCGCAACGGGGCGCGGGCGCGAAGAAGTTTGGCGGACTATCGAAGAGAAAATTGCGGATTTTGTAATGGGGAATAAAAACCAATTTCCCCCGGCACAACCTCTTTAACTTAAATCCGCAACGGAAAACTGTGGGAGGCCACGCGCGGGATGCGTTTTGCATCCAAAGGGACGCCGGATAAATTCCCGCACAACCGATTTTTGATTTCAAAGAGAGACGAGCGCTCGCTCGGTGCATGTCTCCAAGCGCTAAGACTTTCCCTCGCTGCTATTAGTTAAGTCTTACAAAGCGTCCCACACGCATTTTTCGCTTAGGGTCACGCGGCGCGCAGGGTTCATTCCCCATTCGAAAAAATCCGTTTTTATCAATTTGACACCAATGCGGCAACAAGCCGTCAAGAATGATGATTAGAGTCGCGGGCATTCCAACCACAGGTGAATCCCGCGCCAAGAGAAAGAACTGAAAATGGCACAGACAACTACACGTAAACGACCGGGCCCGAGCGCCAGCAGCAACAACAGCAACGCCGAAGAGAACGGCAAAGTTAGCGCCACTG
>DATHJK010000184.1:0-10744 GCA_035316225.1 Pyrinomonadaceae bacterium | reverse complement strand
TGACGCGCCCCGATTGACCGAAAAGCGGCGCGCCCGAACCACCCTCAGCCGTCCGTGCGTCGTAAACGATTCGGCGCACATCCAGGTCTGTGATATGTCCTTGCGTTGTGAGCGGCTGAATATGATTTCTTTCAGCAAGGTAGCCAAGAAGTGACTCAAGCGACGAGCCGTAGCGCGCCTGAATACTGCGCGCCTCTGCATCGTCCAGAAGAGCCAGCAGGCGATCAGGCCCGGAAGGGTAGCCCATCATAACGACGGCCTTGCCTACGGCGGCTGCGTCCGAATCTCTATCGAGCGGAAGAACGGGAATGTCCGTTGGCGGCTCTGGCAAATCCAGCGTGCAGACCGCGAGGTCATCGCGCTGCGCGGCCTGTTTGAATTTGAGCGGAATGGGCTGTTGGTGATTCGGGAAGAAGGCCATCAACTTTTTAAGCCTTGGCTGGCCGCTCACGCTTCCGCTCAAACTCTGAGCGCGCTCATCCACCTGCCAGGGTTGCGCCACATGCCGGTTCGTCAGAACGTAGCCGTCGCCAACATAAAAACCTGTGCCGACAAACTCGAACTCCGCGATGACGCCGTGCCCTTCGGGCGTCAACTGCGCAGGCTCGTTGCCGTTCTGAATCACAGCGCCTTCCTCGTTGGTCTGCGTCTCAGGATAGCGCAACGGCCTGCCCGTTCCTCTCTCAACGAAAATGTAAGAGCCTGAGACTAGACAGACGCCGCCGCCGAAATCCGTGCGGAGTTTCGGCGCAAGCGAGAGGCTGTCCAGTATCTGTTGATTTCTTCGGTCTGTATTGGAAAGCTGCGAGTTGGCTTTGCCTAGCTGATCCTGCATCTGCTGCAACTTTATGCCCTGCTCTTCGGCGGCCTGACGGTTGAGCTTCATCTCCTTGTACATAGAGAAGACTGAAAATCCTATGTAAAGGACGCCCAGCACTAGAAGCGCAGCGATTGCGAGCGAGATGATTTTAGTGCTGGGATTAATCTCGCGTACAAGCTCGCGCGTGAATTCTCGCAGGAAAACTTTCGCGTCGTCGCGTCTTGTCGTCGCAGCCGCTTCTATTGCCGCGTGCTCTATGAACGGCGCGACAATCGGCTCGTGCCTCTGGTTGATTACGGCAGGGAGCGAGCGAATGGGGAAAAAATGCATCGCAAGCTCTGTGGAGTCCAGGCGAAGCTCGTCGCCGTCATCAATCTTAACTTCAGGTTCGAGGGGAGCGCCATTGTAGGTGAGCTTCAAGTCACGGTTGAAATCCGTGACGCGATAGAATCCGTTCTGGCGTGAAAGCTCAACGAGCAGCGCGGAGGAGTTTGCGCCCTTTGGCAATGCGGACGGGCGCAGTCGTAAGTCGCAATCTTCACCCGCGCCTATTCTTATGCGGTCTGAGGAGAGGACTTCTGTGTGTCGCTCGTCGCCGGCAGAAATGTGTATGACAATACCGCTCGCCATCACTCAAAAACTCTCATAGACTAAATCAGGCGACCCCTTGCGACCGCCCTGAAAACATCCCAAGCGGTCTCATCGCGGGTCGCCTCTCGCTGAAGATATTACAATAATAAGGCAAAAGGAAAAAGGTAAAAGGCCGAAAGTAAGGACGAGCAGTTCTGAGGAAATGCTTTTATCCTACCTTCTGTCTTCTACCTTCTACCATTTGCCTTCTATTTATGCCGCGCTCGCAGCTTCTTTAGGCTTCCATCTCAGAACGGGTTTGCGCGCTGCCGCAGCTTCGTCCAATCTGCCAATGCGCGTTGTGTGCGGAGCGTTGCGCACAAGCTCCGGGTCTTCCACAGCCTCGCGCGCAATCGAGCGCATGGCCTCAATGAACTGATCCAACTCCTGCCTGCCAACGGATTCCGTAGGCTCTATGAGCATTGCGCCCTGAACAATCAGCGGGAAGTAGATGGTCATAGGGTGAAAGCCGTAATCAATCAGTCGCTTTGCGATGTCCAGCGTGTGAACGCCTTTGCGCGACTGCCGCTTGTCCGTAAAAACCACTTCGTGCATGGGCGGCGCATCGAAAGGCTTGTCGTAATCTGCGGCCAGACCCTGCGCTATGTAACGCGCGTTCAGAACGGCTGCCTCCGTAGCCTCGCGCAGTCCATCATTCCCGTGCGTCTGAATGTAGGAGAGTGCGCGCAGCATCATTCCGTAGTTGCCGTAAAAAGCTTTCACACGCCCAATCGAGTGCGGGCGGTCGAAATCCAGCCGGAAATTCTCTCCGTCTTTAACTACGCGGGGCACAGGCAGGTAAGGCTCAAGCTCTGTGGTGCAGCAGCATGGGCCGCAGCCGGGGCCGCCGCCGCCGTGCGGTGTGGAAAAAGTTTTATGAAGATTCAGGTGAATCACGTCCACGCCCATGTCGCCGGGACGCGCCACGCCTACCAGCGCGTTCATGTTCGCGCCGTCCATGTAAACAAGCCCGCCCGCCGCGTGAACTATCCCTGAAATCTCTTTTATGTTTCTCTCAAACAGTCCGAGCGTGTTCGGGTTCGTCAGCATCAAGCCCGCCACGTCGCCGTGCGCGCAAAGCTCGCTGAGGTGCTCAAGGTCTGTGAAGCCTTCAGAAGTCGAGCGAATCGTTTTGACGGTGAAGCCTGACAGATGCGCAGACGCAGGGTTAGTCCCGTGCGCGGAGTCCGGGATGAGCATCGTGCGCCGTTTTGCAGAAGCGCCCGCGCCGTCACGCGCGTCAATGAAGGCGCGAATAATCATGATTCCCGTCATCTCGCCGTGCGCGCCCGCTGCGGGCTGCAAAGAGATGCCGGGCAAACCTGTTATCTCCGCCAAACTATCTTGCAGTTCGTATATGACTTCCAGCGCGCCCTGCGCGTCTTCTTCTGACGCGAGCGGGTGAAGATTTGCGAAGCCCGCGATGCGTGCAACACGCTCGTTCAGCCTCGAATTGTATTTCATGGTGCAGGAGCCTAAAGGATAAAGCCCCAGATCAATCGAGTAGTTCCACGTAGAGATGCGCGTGAAATGTCGTATGACATCAACCTCGCTCACCTCCGGCATCCCCGATAGCTCGTCGTCACGCTGAAATTTTTGTGGAATTATCTCGTCCATCGCAACCTCTTCGACATCAAGAGGCGGAAGACGATAGCCGACTCTGCCGGGCTGCGAGCGCTCGAAAATCAGCGCCTCATTCTGCGAAATGTGCGGAGTAACTTTTTTAATGTTCGATGAACTCATCGCTTGAAACCAAAATTAAAAACTCGTATCAACTGCTCAACCACTTTGCGAGCTTAAGATTTCCCTTTGCGCCTTTGCGAGAACCTGCAACTCTCGACATTCTTGAGCATTAAGGCAGTTGCGGGTTCTCGCAAAGGCGCAAAGAAAAGAGCAAAGACCGCAAAGAGTTTTGAACGGGACATTATGTCCCGTTGTGGTTTTGAATCATCTCACTGGAAACTGATGCCAGTCCTTCAACGAGCGAATCTATCTCGCGGCGCGAGTTAACCTCTGTGACGCAAACCAGAAATTCATTCGCGCGCTCCGGGAAGTAGCGCGAGAGCGCGAGTCCGCCCGTGATGTTCTTACTTTCTGCAAGACGAGACAGAAGCTCTTTGGCATCCACGGGCGCGCGCACAACGAATTCGTTGAAGACAGGGGAGGTGAAGGGAAGCGAGAAGCCTTCAATCTCCCTGATGCGGCGCGCGGCGTATGCAGCCTTTTGTGCGCACTGTCTTGCCGCTTCCTGAATTCCACGCGGCCCCATCGTCTCAAGATAGACGGTCGCGGCCAATGCTATCAATCCTTCGTTCGTGCAGATATTGGAGGTAGCCTTCTCGCGCCTGATGTGCTGCTCGCGCGTGGCGAGCGTCAGCACGTAGCCTCGTCGTCCCTCTTTGTCGAATGCTTCGCCGACGAGACGACCCGGAATCTGGCGCGCATATTTCTCGCGCGTCGCAAACAGTCCGACGTATGGGCCACCGAAAGAGAGAGGCACGCCGAACGATTGCCCCTCGGCAACTACAATGTCAGCGCCGGTTGATCCGGGCGAGCGAAGAAGCCCAAGCGACATGGCCTCTGTGACGGCGACGATTAAAAGAGCGCCTGCGGCATGCGCTTTATCTGCAAGCGCCCGCAAATCTTCTACACAGCCGAAAAAGTTTGGCGACTGTACGACTAAAGCGGCTGTCTCATTATCAAGCTGCGCCAGAGAGTCGGCTACGGTCTGCCCGCTACTGGAGTCCGAATCAATCTGGACTAACTCGATGCCCGCGTGCTGCACATAGGTGCGAACGACTTCCATGTATTCTGGATGGACTGCCGAAGAGGCTATCACTTTCGAGCGGCGCGTGACGCGCTCGGCCATGAGCACGGCTTCCGCCAGAGCGGTCGAGCCGTCGTACATGGAAGCGTTGGCGACTTCCATCCCCGTTATCTGGCACACCAGAGTCTGAAACTCGAAGATTGCTTGCAGTGTGCCTTGCGAGATTTCAGGTTGATATGGAGTGTAGGCCGTGAAAAATTCTGAGCGCGAGATAAGGTGGTCAACTATGGTCGGAATGTAATGCGAGTATGCGCCTGCGCCCAGAAAGCTTGCGCGACGGGCTGCGCCATTTTTCGCCGCGAGATTTTCAAAACCGGCCAGAAGCTCAAGCTCTGAAATCGCCGCCGATGTTTTCAACGGCTCGCGCAGCCGCAAATCCGCCGGGATGGAATCGAAAAGCTCTTCGGCGGAACCGAGTCCGACCTGACCGAGCATTTCGGCGCGCTCGTCGGGCGAGTTTGGGATGTAACGCAAAGCTTATTCACTCTCCGATTTCGTAAAATCTTCGTACTCGGCTGCTGTCAATAGGCTGTCAACTTCGCCCGGATTCGACAGGCGCATCTTGACCATCCAACCCTCGTCGTAAGGATCGTTATTAACTTTTTCAGGCTCATCCTGAAGAGCTTCGTTGACCTCTACGACTTCGCCCGAAACGGGCGTGAAAATCTCCGAGACGGCCTTAACGGATTCGACCGAGCCGAACGATTCGTGCGCGCCGAAAGGTTCGCCCGCCTTCGGCAACTCTACGTAAACAACATCGCCGAGAGAATTCTGCGCATAGTCAGTGATACCTATAACGCCAACGTCGCCTTCCACCCTGATCCATTCGTGATCCTTGCTGTAATGTAAATCCTCTGGAATATTTGCCATATCTCTCCTTTTCGTAAACAGTGAATCGTAAATCGTGAATAGAGATTCAAGAGCTTCGCCGCTTAACAATTGTGCTTTATCTATTCACGATTTACGATTCACTGTTTACGTCCTTTGGCGCTTATAAAATGGTGTCTTAACGATGCGCGCGCCGACCGAGCGACCGCGCACGTCAATCTGTATGTCCTGCCCCTCGTTTGCGTATTCTACGGGGACGTAAGCCATGCCTATGTTCTTCTTCAAAAACGGCGCTGGGCTGCCCGACGTGACTCGCCCCATCCTTTGTCCGTCAATGAGAACTTCCTGCTCATCGCGCGCAATGCCGCGCTCGGTCATCTCAAAGCCTACGAGCTTGCGCTTTATGCCCTCTTCCTTTTGTTGGGCCAATCTTTCACGTCCTATGAACTCGCCTTTGTTGAGTTTGCAAATCCATCCGAGATTGGCTTCGAGCAGCGTAGTCTCTTCTGTAATTTCATGGCCGTAAAGCGCCATGCCCGCTTCAAGACGTAACGTGTTGCGCGCGGCCAGACCGCAGGGAATCACGCCCTCCGGTTTTCCGTAACCGCCCGCGTCCAAAATTTTGTTCCACAATTGCTCTGCCTTGTCCGGCGCGGCGTAGACCTCGAACCCGTCCTCGCCCGTGTAGCCCGTGCGCGAGATGATTGACGGAACATCGTCAACTTCGCCCTCGCGGAAATGGTAATATTTAATCTCTTTCAGCGGAGTTTCCGTTAGCTTCTGAAGAATAGAGATAGCGTCCGGGCCTTGCAGAGCAATCTGGCAATATTCCGCGCTCGCGTTGCGAAGCTCTACAGCCTCATCCTCTTGATGAGACTTTATCCACTCCCAATCCTTATCGGTCGTCCCTGCATTTACGACCAGCAGCAAGTGATCTTCCGCAAGACGGTAGACGAGCAGGTCGTCAACGACTGTGCCCTGCGGCGTAGTGAGTGTGGAATATTGAGCCTGGCTGTCAACGAGCTTCGTCACGTCATTTGACGTAATGCGGTTGACGAAAGGAATCGCCTGAGCGCCGCGAACATCAATCTCGCCCATGTGCGAAACGTCGAAAAGCCCCGCGTGGCTGCGCGTGCGAAGATGCTCTTCAACTGTTCCGGCAGGGTATTGAACCGGCATATCCCACCCGCCGAATTCGACCATGCGCCCGCCTAAGCGACGGTGCGCAGCATTTAATGGCGTCTGCTTGAGATTTTGCGCGCTCAATCCAACACCTTGCGACCAGAAAGCCGGAGTCGAGAAAAGCTGATAATTTCTTATGTGTAAAGCGAAACTGAAACCTAGCACGGCGCGCCCGGTGCGTCAAGCGAGTTGGAAAGCATCATTGAAAGTCAGAAATTGTACGGGATTTCAAGAGTTGAGAGCGCGCGGATTACATCAACAGCCGGACGTACTGTACGTGCCGCTACTGAATTGGATTGGGGCAGAAGTAACAGCAGTTGTCCAGAGCAAGCCATAGCGCCGCCAGCGTTCTTGCAACTTTTCACCCAACTGCCGTGACTCGTACCACGTAGAGACTGTAATCTTAAGAAGATGCGCTCCGCTTGTGATAGCGCCGCCAGTGCCACGCGCGCCCTGTCTGGCTACCGGAAGAGAAACCATCAATTCAGTCTCAAAATTTTCGCTGGAAGAAAGTAGAGCGAAATCTCTGCCCGGCGACGGACTGTCAATGTTCTCCGGCGCGATCTGTAGATAACGAGAGCCGGTCGTCATCAATTGATAAGAGGGTTGATTCGTTGTTGAGCCGACCCAGACCTGGAAGAAAAGATTGTTGCCTTTGTAGATTACCAGCTTCTGCGCGCCCGCGTTCCTGTAACGCAGGCGAAGTTTAATATGAAGAAAATCCACGCTGCCCGGCGCAGCGCAGAATCTTTGGCCTGTGATTTTAGTCGTTAGCTGTAGCTGCTGATTTTGAGCGACGCTCTGCGCAGGAATGGTTAAAGGGCATGCTATTGAAAGCAGGAGAACAAGGGTCGCACGTCGCATCCTTACAGACCTAGAATTTTCGCTCGTGCACGCTTACTTTCTGCACGAAGAGGACTACGCGCAAGGTTTCGGGGCGTCGGTCGTAGGAGGCAGGCACGAAGGCTGCGTCGCGGCGAAGCGCATTCTGAAACTCTTCGAGCATGCGCGGATCGCGCGGTGCCTGCACCACGCCTGCGAGCGAAGCCTGCCCGTCCCAGAAAACATCTGTCAGAACAACCATGTCGTCATCGCCAGTGCGGTCGTGGCCGTGAAGCGGAGACCAGACCAGCCCGGCCAGCGAGCCACGTGGGTTCAGGCTGGGCGATTCCGTAGAGTAAGGCGCGCGACGCGCGGCGTAATTCTCAGCAGTGACAGGCTGGCTTATGTCGTAATCCTCGCCGGTCGCGCTTTGAGTTGCGAAGACGCGCAGCGCTATTACGTCTGCATCACGCTGCGATACCTCCCAGTCGCGCAGTGCCTGCATGTGCGGGCGGAAGGCGGAGATAAGAACAAGAAAGAGAATCACGGAAGCGAACGAGCCAACCGTGTATGGCATCAATCGGGGTTCAATCCACTGCAAGACGGCGATGTGCAATGGGTTGTGTGGCGAGCGCCTGCGCGCGGCAGCTTCAATGATGAGAGCATCCGTGATTGCAGGGATAAGCTCAAGCGGAGGAACAGGGCGCGCTAATTGCGCAAGCCCGCGCGTCATCAAACGCAATTGGGCCAACTCCTCGCGGCACACCGGGCAGACCTCTATGTGCGCGTCGCACGCCGCACGCGCTGGCTCGGTCAACTCGTCGTCAACGTAAAGCGAAAGCTCCTGTTGTATTTCCTCACACGACATAAAAGCAGATGTTAGATGTTGGAGGTCTGAGGTCAGTCAAAAGCATTTCCCTGGCCTCTAACCTCTGGCCTCTAATCTCTGTTTTGCGAATGGCTCACCGACCCCGGCTGCTCCCTTGTTTTAAGGAAGCAACTCGCTCGACCCTGGGGACTCTTAATGCCTACGGCTTCTTCGGTGCAAACGATTATCTTAAACGGGTGTTGCTGGCCGCGTTTTCAAAATCGCTCACTTAAAGGGAAGCCGCGCCTCGGCTCTCAAGAGCGCCAAAGACCGTTTCGCGTCACTTCGACCCATTGGCACCGAGTTCTACAGTGAAGCCGGGGCGGGTCAGCCATTCGCCAAACGATTTCGGATTTTGAATTTCGGAATAAAAGGATTGATTCATCGGTTCATTGATTCAATCTTCTTCCAATCCGAAATCCGCATTCCACAATTACAAAGAGCTTGAAAGTTTGCGTCGCAGTTCCATGCGACCTCGCGATAATCTGGATTTGACCGTGCCTATGCTTATCTCAAGCAGCTTAGCCATCTCCTCGTAAGCAAATCCTTCAACGTCCCGCAGGATGACAACCTCGCGGTAGGATCGTCCAATGGAGTGAAGCGCTGTGCTGATTGCACGCTCGCGTTCGCGCGCAAGCGTCTCCTGCTCAGGGTCGCTCGCAGCGGTCGCTCGCAAGGTGTCGCTCAACGGCTGCTCCGTGTGACCGTTCGGCATGTCAAGCGAGATGGTAACGTCGCGCCTGCGCCTGCGCCACCATCGCCAGCGATTGCGAGCCTGGTTGATAGCTATCCTGTAAATCCAGGTTTTCAAATCGGCGTCGCCACGAAAGCTCTTGATGCTCTGAAAAGCTCGCAGGAAAGTCTCCTGTGTAAGATCGCGCGCTTCTTCCGCGTCTTCCGTCAAGCGATAGAGCAGACCGTAAACTTCGCCGGAGCGCTCCGAGACGAGACGGTCGAATGCTTCAGGCTCGCCCGCCTTCAATCTTTCAACGAACCATTCCTCGCCGGAGTGGCGGACTTCACCAGGGGTCGCCGCAGCAACCTGCTCTATATCCAAATGCCCGCCTAGCGCAATTGGCTCCCCGTAGCTCACTCCCTATCCCCCGGTGGCGGGAAGCTTAAAGGAGAAGGCCTACGGTCGCTTCCCGGACAGTCCGTAGCCTTAGACACCTGCTTTTCAGGTTTTGTTCCGAAGTTTTCTCACCCGGCTGAAAAGCAAGGCTGAAGTGGAAGGACGAGAGGCGGAAGGAGTATTACACAGGTTGAATAGTTTATCTTTCATCCCTCATCCTTTTCGGCCTTCATACCAGCTTTTCAGCCGAGCGTAGCACGCGACCGCGCCTCGGTCAAACAACTTCTTTCGGCCTTGCTTGACAAGCTTTCTCTGCGACCGCTAGCATGGCTTTTTACAATTCATCCCATGAAAATGAACGCAGTTCCCTGTGCGTTCTTGCAAGAGGAAAAACGAGTGGCAAAGTATAAAAAGAAGAGAGCGCGCGAACTGAAGCATGACCAGTTCCGCGACACGACCATGAAAGTCTTCGAGCGCATCGGAGATCGTCTGGAAGGAAAAGGTCGTGTGATTCTTTACGCCATAGGCGGCGTGATAGTCTTGAGCCTTCTGTTCTGGGCGTTCACCGCGTGGCGTCATAAGAAGAATGAAGAAGCGCAACGAGCGCTCGGTCGCGCGATAGAGATTCAACAGGCTGAAGTTTCTGCTTCGCCCGCGCCGCCGGGGCAATCCGCGTCGGCGCTCAGGTTTCCGACCGAAACCGAACGCGCTCAGCGCGCAATGGAAGAATTTCAGAAGGTCGCGGCCAAGTATCCTTCTTATAACGAAATCGCGCGTTACTTCATCGCCACGAATCTGCTCACGGTTAACAGGCAGAAGGGGCTGAGCGAGCTTGAGGCTTTGAGCAAGAGCAGCGATCAGAAGGTAGCCGTGCTCTCTAAATTCGCACTTGCACAGGCGCGAGAAGCGGACGGGCAACTGGACGCCGCCGCCGCCCTCTATAACGAGATTGCGCACCAGAGCAATTCATTCATTCCGCCCGATACGGCCAATCTTCGCCTCGCAGCCGTTTACGAGCGGCAGGGCAAGAAGAAGGAGGCCGCAGACATTCTGTTTCAATTACTGGACGCTGCGCGCAAGGCAAAAGCGCCTGACGGAAAACCCGCGCCGTTATCTGCCGCCGCAAGAGATGCATCGCAGAAATTGCAGCGCCTAGACCCGGAACGCTACGCGCAGCTACCCCCGGAACCAGCGCCGACAGGTATGCCGTTCTAAAAAGTCTGGAGTCTGAAGTCTGGAGTCAAAAGCTTAAAAATGTTTTTGACCTCGGACTCCAGACTCCAGACTCCAGACTCCAGACTCCATCGCTCTTTAATGGATAACCTTACTCACTCGCTCGTCGGCCTTGCCGCTGCCAAGGCGGGTCTTGAGCGATGGTCGCCTGCCGCCACGACGTTGTGCGTATTGGCCGCCAACGCGCCCGACATCGATGTGCTTTCAGTCTTCGGAGGTCGTTGGGCCAGCCTGCATTATCACCGAGGGATTACACATTCAATCGTAGGCGCACTCGCGCTCGCAATCCTGCTGCCTCTCATCTTCTATCTGGTCGGCTTGCTCGTCTCGCGCATTCGCGGCAATGAGAACAGGCTGAAATTTCGCAAGCTCCTGCTTGCGTCCCTGCTTGTCACCGCGACGCATCCTTTGATGGACTGGACGAACAATTACGGCCTGCGCCCTTTTCTGCCGTGGGATGGA
>DATHJK010000183.1:0-3598 GCA_035316225.1 Pyrinomonadaceae bacterium | reverse complement strand
TTGCAAACTTTTCGGAAGCGCGTGGTGACAAGAAGCGCGCTAACGCTTATCGCAAGCACATTGCGAAACTGAAGAAGTCGCTTGAAAGCGAGGCATGGGACGGCGACTGGTACGTCCGCGCGTATTTCGACGATGGCACGCCGCTCGGCTCCGTACGCGATGAAGAGTGTCGCATTGATTCTATAGTGCAGAGTTGGGGCGTTATCTCCGGGGCGGCGGATTCGCAGCGCGCGCATCGCGCTATGGCCGCAGTGGAAGAGTATCTGGTGCGGCTAGGCGACGGCCTCATCATTCTGTTTACGCCTCCATTTGATAAATCGGCGCTCGATCCGGGCTATATCAAAGGTTACGTGCCCGGCGTGCGCGAAAACGGCGGCCAGTACACGCACGCGGCATTGTGGACAGTCATAGCCTATGCGCTCTTGGGCGATGGAGACCGCGCTGGCGAACTCTTCAGTCTGTTGAATCCTATCAATCATTCTGCGACGCGCGCAGGACTGCACAAGTACAAGGTCGAGCCTTACACTGCCGCCGCAGATATATATGCCGTCTGGCCTCACGTGGGTCGCGGCGGCTGGACATGGTATACGGGGTCTGCGAGTTGGATGTATCGCGCAGGGCTTGAATACATACTTGGTTTCGAGCTGCGTGGCGAGCGCCTGCGTATCAATCCATGCATTCAACAGAGTTGGCGCGAGTACGAAATCTTTTACAGATACGGTTCGACACGATACAGCATCAAGGTCGAAAATCCGTACGGCGTGAATCGCGGAGTGATTACGGTTGAGATGGACGGGCAGGTGCTATCGTCTGACGACTTTCCCCTAGTAGATGATGGCGCGGCACACAGCATCAGAATTGTACTGGGGCTGCGAACTGAGCCAATCGCAGAAGGACAAAGAATTGTAGCGGCACAGGCAGAGCCGGACAGCAAAGTATAACGCCGACTGACTACTGGCTGGCGGCTTTTCAAGAAGGCGCTTATAGCGGTTCTCACTTGAATGCAACTCAAGGTCAGTATCGCCTGAGAGAAGGGATGAGGGATGAGGGCGGAGGGATGAATAAGAATGTAGTGAACAAGTCAACATGCAATTGACTTAACCCATTTCATCCCTCATCCCTCATCCCTCCGCCCTCATCCCTCATCCCTCATCCCTCATCCCTCCTCTCAGGCGGTACTGACCTTGAGCGATTTGTCAGTGGTCGCATTCAAGTGAGAGCCGCTATATGTTGATCGTTTGCAGCATACTGTATATTGTGCTTCACTTCGCTTTCAAAACAGTCTGACGAATCGAGCGTTTGAGATTATTGAACCCACATGAACCATTCTCCTGAAGAAAATATCCAATCGCGGCTCTCGAAAATCCAGCCATTTCTCAGTGAAGAAGTGTATCCGCTCGAACAGGAGTTTCTGCGCCGCCCGTTTCGTGACCTGCTGCCTGCGCTTCACCAGAGGCGCGAGCAGGTTAAAGCGTTGGGGTTGTGGACGCCGCATTTGCCGGAAGAGTACGGGGGACTCGGCCTCAGGCTCTCGGAGTTTGCGCGCGTCAGCGAAGAACTGGGTCGCACGCCCCTAGGCCATTATCTCTTCAACTGTCAGGCTCCGGATATAGGAAACATGGAAGTCTTAATGGCACATGCCAAGCCCGAACAGAAGGAGCGTTACCTGTGGCCGCTCGTTCGCGGCGAAGTGCGTAGCTGCTTCTCTATGACAGAGCCTGAGCATCCCGGCTCTAACCCTACGTGGATGAGCACGCGCGCCGTGAAAGATGGAAATGATTACGTCATCAACGGGCACAAGTGGTTCACTTCGTCTGCCGAGGGCGCGAGTTTCGCAATCGTGATGGCGATAACAGAACCGGAAAGCGAAAGCCCATACAAACGTGCCAGCCAGATTATTGTTCCCACCTCGACCGAAGGGTTTCGTGTCGTGCGCAACATCAACGTGATGGGCGACGAAGGAAGCGATTACGCCAGCCACGCAGAAATCCTGTATGAGAACTGCCGTGTGCCGCAAAGCAATCTGCTGGGACGCGAAGGCGACGGCTTCCTCATAGCACAGGAGCGTCTTGGGCCGGGTCGCATACATCACTGCATGCGCTGGATAGGCATCTGCGAGCGCGCGTTCGACTTGATGTGCGACTACGCCGCGCATAGAGAGCTATCTCCCGGCACCATCCTGGGCAGCCGTCAGAACGTACAGGAAGGGATTGCTGAGAGCCGTGCAGAGATAAACGCTGCGCGGCTGCTGGTTCTGCACACTGCCGAGAAAATTGATGCGGAAGGCGCGGCGGCTGCGCGTGAAGATATTTCTCTAATCAAATTCTTCGTGGCAGGTATCTTGCAAAAAGTTTTAGACCGCGCCATACAGGTTCATGGCGCACGCGGGTTGACCGACGCCACATTGCTCTCCTACTGGTACAGGCACGAGCGCGCGGCACGCATCTACGACGGCCCCGACGAGGTTCACAAGACTGTGGTCGCCAGAAGTATTCTGAAACATTACGGCGTCAAGGTATCGCTCTAAATGAATTTGAAAAGTTCGGAATATATTAGTTTGCGGCTACAGCCTCTTAAGTCGAACTCACATTAGACTATGGCATCAGAGAACAACACGCAGGAAGATTTTGTTGATAAGTCGCGCGCGGTGCGTAAAGGTGAAGAGATTGACGGCGCGCGTCTGCTCGCTTACCTGCGCGAGCAGATACCTGATTTAGAGGAACCGCTCGAAGTCGAGCAGTTTCCGTCAGGCTTTTCCAACCTGACCTACTTGCTGCGCAATGGAGAACAGGAGTATGTGCTCAGGCGTCCCCCCGTCGGGGCGAAGATAAAGACGGCGCATGACATGGCGCGCGAATACAAAATCCTTTCTCATCTTTATCCGATCTACAGAAAAGTACCGCGTCCCCTACTCTTTTGTGATGATGAATCTATACTGGGCGCTCCGTTCTACGTGATGGAGCGCGTCAAAGGAATAATCCTACGAGCGCAACCACCGGACGGATTAGACCTTTCACCGGAAGTCATGCGAAAACTTTCGGAGACGTTCATACAGAATTTCGTCGAGATTCACGAAGTTGATTACATGGCGGCAGGGTTGGGTGAGATGGGACAGCCCCTGGGTTACGTCGCGCGGCAGATAGAGGGCTGGACCAGAAGATATTACAATGCGCGCACCGATGATGTTCCGGCAATCGAGCGCCTGGCATCATGGCTCATAGAACACCAACCGCCCGATTCGACCCGTAGCTCACTGATTCACAACGACTACAAGTATGACAACGTTGTGCTGTCGCCGGACGATTTGTCGAAGGTCGTGGCCGTGCTCGATTGGGAGATGGCAACTATCGGCGACCCGCTGATGGATTTTGGAACGACTCTGGGCTACTGGGTTGACGTGGACGACCCTGATGAGTGGCAAGCGTACGGATTTGGCTTGACCCGGCTTCCAGGTAATTTAAGACGAAGTGAAGTGGTTGAGCGTTACGCGAAACAGACTGGCCGCGACATCCCCGAAATAATATTTTATTACGCCTACGGGCTGCTGAAGATCGCCGTTATCGTTCAGCAGATATACTTTCGCCACCGGCAGGGTTTC
>DATHJK010000182.1:0-19367 GCA_035316225.1 Pyrinomonadaceae bacterium | reverse complement strand
ACGCTTCCGGCGTTTGGCGCGAGATTATGAGCGATTGCCAGAGACACTCGCCGGGCTGCATTTCTTGGCGTTTGCCGTACTGATGCTTAAACAATTTGTCGAAGTCATGGCTCATAGTTCATAACAGGCTCTAGGCAAATATTGATCATCTGGCGGGCGTTAGATTTCTGTTGAATGAAGCCATTCATTATGTAGAATACACCAGCATAATTTCAGCGGTTGACTGAGCGCAACGGTAAGAGATAGATGAATCTGGAAGAACTGTTGCGTATGATAAAAAGGAGAGCATAATCAATATGCGTAAACACTCACACACTCTCACCCTCCTCGCCCTAATAGTTATAAGCATATCTTCAGCGACTCAAGCGTCAGCAGGGACAAGATGCCAACCCTCAGGGGAGGGGCAGTTGTGCGTATCCTGGGTTGATTATAGGATCGCCCCCCAATACGTTAATCAGAGTCAGAACGCCGAGCGGTGGAGTTGGGCTGCATGCGCCTCTATGCTCTTCTGGTACTATGGGCACCCTATAAGCCAAGAGCGAATCGTTTCAGAAGTGTCTGGCGATAGCTCCGCAATTGCCAGACACCTAAGCAGGAGCTGGATAGACAACAATGACATCTCATTTTTGTCAAACATAGTTACCCTTTACGATTTCTACACGCACGAGTACAGGCTCATTGATAACGGCCAGTTGGTTAACGAGTTAATGGCTAACCGCCCTATAATTATAGGCGTGCGCTCGCACGTGGTCGTAGCCACTACGATTTGGTACACCGTCACGGGAACGGGAGTAGATATAACTGGCGTAAAAGTATTAGACCCTTGGCCGGGAGCTGGCGAACGCCGGCTAACACTCTCCGAGTGGCGGCTAAGGGACAATGGGGGTGAAACATTCTTTTTGGCGACTCTAACGGTAGGAAGCGATGAGACTTCTAGGCCAATTCCTACACCTCGTCCTACTTTGACACCCAGCCCGACCCCCACTCCGTCACCTTCTCCCACTCCAGAGGATATACAACCGCTAACACTTGAGAGTTTCGATAGGTTGAGTAAGCGGGAGCAAGAAAGAGTCCTAGTTAAGAATGGCCCCCTGTTCCCCGAAAATTTTGATCCAAGGAATTATTCCATAAGGGCTTTTGTGAAAGGGAACTGGCAGGTAATAGTGGAGTATGGGCTGGAGGTTGATAGCACGGCCACGATTACTATTCAAACTAACGATGCTACTTTCTCACAAACGCTCGACACACGGACAGGTGTGGGAAACACACAAAATGTTGTTAACTTCACCGGTGAAGACGGGACACATGTTACCAAGGTGCTTGTGAAAGGGCGCGCCGTGTTCTTGCTACCGGCATCGGAGTTTGGGCAATCAACCGGAGTCGCTAAAATATTCTTTCATGCACAAAAGAATAGCCAACCTCGGAATCCTAGACGAAATAGTGATCAACCTCAGAAGAGTGCCTTGCTCCAAATTTACGCACTCAGCATGGGCATTGATTCCAATAGCACTGCGGAACTGCTACAGAGCGATATGTCCTACCTCCCAGTTCAATTTTACCCGGCTTTTTACGGTATGCAGTACGAGTATCGAGGGAGTACGGTGATAGACCGAATCCTTTTTGATCCATTCTCTATTAAAGCTTCTTTAGGTCAAAAATTCACATACCAGTTTCACTCACGCACTGACCTCAGCAGGCTCTCCGCAATCTTTTTTCAGGACTACGTTGATCGCGAAGGCGCACTCATCTCGCGTCAAGTTTACTCACAACGTCTTGGGGCAATCAGGAGGGATGAATGGAGTCCCACGCTTGATTGGGATGGTCGCACTAAAAATGGCAAAGCTTCTATGGGCACACACGAGCTACAGCTTCGCGGGTGGAGAGGTACCGTGGCAGACGGAGTTTGGATTGCGTGTTCACCGGACCGGGTCTTGACTGTTGATAATTAGGAGAAGTTCCGTCCATGATACATTTACAAAAAGTGCTAAAGGTTTTTCAAGGGAAACCCGGAGTTCACCTCACTGTGGTTATAGTTGTGCTGACCTTTGTAGTGTTCATACAGTACTATCTAATTAACCTCCCGATGCCGCTAGATGTTAACCAAGTTACGCCCAAAATCACCCCGGCCAAGGCTACAGCACGGTCTCAGCAGCTTATTCTAGAGGACGCCGTAGCGGATGCTTCTGGTTTACTAGCATCGCACACCGGACGAAAGAATGAACTCGTCGAAGCCCATTTTGATATGGCACGACTCTCAGACGATACGCTTGCCCACCTCAGAGTATTTGAATCACAGATCGGGTCTCCTCCGTTGGATTGGCAAAAGATAGATCTATTCGCCCGTGATGTGCCCCGCTCACATGACGGAAATATCCAAGCCGGTGGGGAACCGGAACTCAGACCAGAAGAAGCACAAGGAGTAAACGACGACACCTGTAGAACATCTATCCTCATTGAGCAAGTCGTGCCAACCAAAAGACTCCAAAGCATCCGTTTTTTCCAGAACGATGATTCTGGCATGAACAGTTATAGATCTGCGGAGATGGCGATTGAGGGGGTGGAACTCAAGGTGAGTCTAAACACCATGTCCCCTCCCAGCGATAATCTTCAAGGTAACGTGGATGCTTTGGGCTGTAGTAAATTACTCCAAGTTGGCGGGTGGAAATTGCCATTAAAGGGGGCTAGAAAAATAGAATTAATTGTAGCAGCCGGGAGCAACTTCCGTTTCCGTTTTCAGCCCCTGAGAGCTGATGCCGCATTATGGGCCGATGGGCTTGATAGTCTTTACGAACCATTTGAGCTAAGCCCTCATCCCTTTAAAGTAAAGGGGGTGAGTATTCTCTCACAGACGCACGGAGATCATTTGCCATTATTAAGTGTTACGAGCAGAAATGCAGATCCGCCCCTAGAAATCAAAACTCTGTTGGTGGGATCAGACGAGATACAGATTGATTATTCGGGCAAGGGATTGATTAAACAGGGAGACGATTATATATCGGTTGATATTATGGATCGATTAAAAAAATACCCAATTCCAGCAGGTCTTTTAGCTATGGCCAATACGGCGCTCATCGGCTGGTTCGTTCAGACAGTGAAGGCGAGTTATAAAAGCTCGAAGCAGAAGCCTAAAGGGAGCAAAAGGCAGCATACGGGATATCCGATCAAGAGCCACAGAAAGGGTCGTCTGACTAAGAGCAACAGATAGAATACTGTGCAGAAAGTTATGCAGTTAATTTTGCTTCATCTATGACTGAGGCAGGGCGAACAAGCTTATCGAAACACTGGCACAGATATATGTTCCAGTTACTTTTACCCAAACAGATGGCTGTCAGGGCAGAGCGGTAGGCGAACCTTTCCTTTGAGAGTATCTCCTAAAAGAAATTGAGCAGATTGCTATTGAATTACATAATATCGGCTAATACCCGTTGCAAGAACGTGTCGATAAGATTTTAAAGTCGCTAGGAATGCCCGGAGATAAGACTATTCGGGAAGCCTTAAGGGCGGCAAAGGAGAAGCTAAGGATCACAATGTACTCATTCGGGTAGGGTGGAAGCAAATGTTTTCCTGAACTCGTTGGAAGCATAAGGATTCCGAACCGGAAAACTTATGGAACTCCCGCACTTTTGATGAGGGCTGGATAGTTCCCGCTTGATAGAATCTTTTTCGTAAGGGTTATGCGGCGAACAACACTTTCGCTCTTAACAGGTCGAACTTTGCTCGGCCATACATTTGCCTCTTCAACAGCTTGAGCCGATGTACCTGTCCTTCGGTCTGGCCGTTGCTCCATTCTTCAAGCAGCGCCGCGTCTATTGCCGCACGGTCTTGTTCCAAGCCACGGGCGAACGCCTTCAGCTCCGGCAACCGACTGCCTTCGACTTCGGCGATCCAAGCACTCAGTTGCTCTGCCTGCCGCTCCCGCACCATCTGAAAGAAGCGCCGTGCCAGCTCCGTAGCTTGCTCCACCTCCGGCGACAACCGGCATAAAGTTTCGACCACCTGCTGCTCCGCTTCCTTCAGTCTCTCCGGCTTGAGCAGCATCCACACCGCTCGACGCGGGCTGGGTGCGTTCATCAACGGCGGGTCAGTTCGCGGTCGAGTGTTCTTTCTACGCGGAGGCTCTACTGCCGATAGCGATGGCTGGCGATGTAGATAGTTGTTGAGCGACTTATACGAGCCGCGATAGCCACGCTCCATAAGCTCGCGCCACAACTCCGAGACATTGCGGCAGCCTTCCTCCCACCGAGCGCTGATGTATGGCAAGTAAGAATCAAGCAGGCTCCGGCGGTGTCTCCTGAGTTCGCGGAACTCACCCAAGCCGAGCCAGCGGCGGACAGTGCGCTGGCACTTCCCGACGCGCGGCGCGATCTCTTTGGTGGATAGTCCTTCGCCCTTGAGACGGACGGCTTCGTTATACAATGCCAGCGAGTTATCCCGACGTTCGGCAATGCCGGGACGCGGACGGAGAGGCGGCAAAAACGTCGGTTGTGATATTGCCGGTGGCTTGACCTGTGGTTGCGAGGAAGGCGAGGGTTGAGAAGACATCGCTGGAGATTGAACGGCTGCGCGAACGAACTGATGCTGACGGGTGAGCAAACGCTCCAACGCTTCGCTCAGGTTCTTCAGGATGTGAAAGCGGTCGGCGACTTGGAGCGCATCTGGTGCGCCACCCGTAATGCCTTCGGCGTAGGCGCGCGAGCGGTCGCGCGTGACGATCTCGACGCCTGTATGCACCTTGAGCCATGCAGCCAACGTCTCGGCTTCACGATCCGGTAAAATGTCAACGGGGCAGCGGCGTTCCAGATCAACCAAGATAGTCCCGTAGCTTTGTCCTTTACGCTTGGCCCAATCATCTACACCAAGGACGCGCGGCGTCGGCATCACAGGCATCACTGTTTGACGAACGCGCCGGATTAACGTGTCGGGACTGACGCCCATGCCGAGTCGAACGGCGGCACGCGCTCCGGCTTCACCGCCGATGAGAAAGCCAATGAGTCGCAATGCATCATTGAGCCGGACGGTCTTGCAAGCGTAAGTAGCGACGACTTGTGGAAGCCGTTCACAAAAGATACGTCGCGGGCAGAGATCATTGTCGCATCGGAAGCGGCGGGTATGCAGTTCAAGTTTGACCGAGACACCTTGCCACGGGAGATCGGCTATTCGACGCACATAGCGGCTGTGAACATACTTTGAGTGGTTCCCGCAGAGGGGGCAGAGGCTATGTGGGAGGGCGGTCTTAACGACGATAGTGATTGAGTCGGCGGCAGGGCGAACGTAAGTGAGTTTGATGGCGGTTGGGTCAGCGAGCAAGGCAGCGGTGTTCATGCTCCCTTTATAACAATTCGGATTGGACTCTACAGTTAAAAAAGCGCTGCGGCAGGATTTGAAAACTCAAGGGATACGACAAACCGGCAATGCTGTATTAGTCGAAGCAATCATTTCGTCCAATTATCGTCCATCTATCCATTGCCTTTCTAGATTTTGAAAGGACAAGCTCCGTCCCGGAGCAGTCGCTTACATTGAACGCCTTCGCTTCTTAGGACGCTTACTTACCCCTGGCTCGACAATAAACCTAGTCAACTCTGTATTCATACTAAGCAACACCCGCATCGTTGCGCGCGGCGAAAGATGAGAGTTGTCTCCTACAGATGTGCTCACACAATTTTTTTCAAGAACTCTCGCAACACGCTGCTTGGTCATACCAACGGCTGACGTTCGGTCAATGTATTCCAGCGCGACCTGAATGCCTACTATCTCGCATGCCAGTTCCATGGCAGCGGTCGGCCCAATTGATGCCAGCCCCAACTGCGATACGCTTGAACCAACCTGCGTAAAGAATGGTTGCAAAATCTGTTCTGTACCACTGGCGGCGTGAGTCAACTCATGCGCTAGGACTGCGATCATCGCCTCGTTCGACCTTAGCCCAGTCAAGAAGATAGTTCCGAAGATGATAGAACGCGGATCTCTAGGCCGCCATGCAGAATTCTCGCGTTCCTCCACTTCCACTTTGATGGTATCGACAGCTGCTATGCGCGCGACGATTTGGTTATGACTGTATGCGTCTAGGCTGCCACCGGCGATGCGGCTCAAAACTACGGGTACGAGCCGTTTCGCGAAGGGCAGCAACTTTTGCGCACGCGCTTTTCCGGCCATGACAAGATGGTTATTAATCGGTATGGCACGCTGCGACGCCATAATGTCTATCGGGATGGTTCCTTGTGGGTCTCTGATCCGTTCGGCGCAAATCGCTGCGATGGCACTGTCAACCATATCAGCTTCCCCGGGCGAATTACTTCTTTCAGTGGATGCCGCGGAATGCCTTCATTGGGTCTGAACTTCAGTCGGCGACACCGTGATTAGTTGCGTACACAGAAGGGTGATTCCGGCGATAAGACTTGTGCCGCGCTGAAGTATTCCACTCTTTTTAAGAGATATCATGCGTTCCTGCTCCGGTAACCTCTGATACATGGCGAGATGTAGGCTATGCAAGTAGGGGGAAATAATAAGCGTTTGCAATACCTGTTAGAGTAAACTTGCCGCCAGCCATCTTAAATTATTGAGTGAGAACTGCTCTTAAACATCCCTGATTATTTTGGAGACTGTGCGGGCTACCCTAAGTCGCAAATTTGTTTCAGGCTGGATGCCTTCAAACTCTATGAAACGTCAGCCAGCCGTGCTCTCCTGAGTCACTGCCATGATATGGGCCTTCCATTTTCTGACCGTCTGGCGAGAGCTTCAGTTGCAAATGTGCCCACCTTTTCTTCTTTAGCACGTGGAAATCAGCCTCAAGATTACCGTCATCGATTATTTTTCCGGTACCAACCTTGGTCAGACCTTGATCGCTGATTTCGTATATCTCGAAGGAGTCATGGCCTTTACAGGCAAAGTTATATTGCTTATGAGAAGTTTCAGAAAGCCACATACCGCATATATTTTGCTGGTCAACGGATGGCGTAGCAGGCAGAGGCGTAGCAGGCGGATTAGAAATCGGCGAGGCTGAAACTGTGGAAGGAGGTTCCTGCGGGTTCTTTTTCGGAGGCCAGACAGAATAAAGGGTCGCCGCCGCGCTAATGATCCCTATCAACAATAGGAGGGCGGCGTAAGTATTAGTCGTCGACCAATTGCTGCGCGATGATTGTGAGCGTTTGGCTACCACCTATATTCGATGTGACAGAAAGGTTGTGTGTCCTTTAACATTTGGAGAGGAACACTCAATCGGTGCTCCTCTCCCGGCATTAAGTGAACGATTTAGATGTCTTCATCGCCGATGAAGACCTCATGCCTTCCTTGCGCCAGGTTGGTCGCAAGGAACACCCTGCGCTTCTTCGTCCCATTGTGCGTGGCAACGCGCCGGTGATAGTGGACATGGTAGCTATTTGGATCACGTCCATATCGACGCGCAACTGTATTTGAGAAATCTTGTTTAGCGTGATCGCTGTATTCGGTATCGTCGTCGAACCCCTCTCGCGGGCCGGCAGGCACCAGCACACACTTGAAGCGGTTGTACTCGTAGGAGCTTATAAAGCTCCCGATTTCAGAGTAATTTAAGTCGCGATACTGTTCACATGTGCAACTTACGTCGTAGAGGGGAAATTTCTGTATGGCGTAAGCGTTATCACAGACGACCTTGCGCTCTCGGAGATTCCAGCCGTTGAAAAGTAAACGGGATGCGTATGCGGTGTGTGTGTCGGTAGCGTCGGGTCTCTCGACCAGGTTGGCGTTCATGATCTGCGGGTTAATTTCACTTCCCAGTGAAAAGTCGAGAGTCGAGGTGAGATTTTGAACCTGATGACGCCACGCATCCGGATTATCGAATTGCTGTGCGAGCAGGGGATAGACTGACAATGCTTCTCGCCACGCATGGGCGTCATCAAACTTGTGTGCGAGCATGTGCTTGACTGATGATGCAGCGCCCGGCGCATCGGCATTGTCAAGCGGCTGTGCAAATACGTGCTTCACTGAGGATGTAATGCCGACAATGCCAACGCCAGCCATCATAATCCTGTGAAGAAAATCTCGGCGCACGATCCGTTGTGCTTTTACTGAATCGAACGAACTAGCGGTCTGAGAGAAGTGGTTGCTGAGAGTAGAGTTTCGCATGAGTTATTCCTATCTGTGTCCAAAGAGCGGTTGAGGTTTAGCCACACTTCTGTGCTTGACAATGTAGCCGTGGCTTTATCAATCACATGCATAACCAGCACTGCATAACAAATCAAATGGGCAAATTTTGTGCCTGCACTCATCGAAGCTTCTAGTTTCATAAAATGTTGATTGGACGTACAGTTAAAAACTGTTGCATCTGTGACGTCTTCAAGACATCTCTGAAATTTCGGCTTTTCTCCGAAATTTTGGATATTTACTATCTCTGAAGATACGGTTTTGAGAGTCAGGTAACTTGCCGTGCATCTGAGCAAACAGCTTAGCCGTCTTCAGCACGCCGTAAGCCGGATGCATCGGCTTCCGCATCGCCGCCCCGACAATGACCATCTCAGTCTTGTCCCGTTTCCGCAAGCTCCTTACATCCTCCAAACGACTTCATTACTTGATCCCCGACTAGGACAAAAATGGCTCAATGTCTCGTCGCCTGCCTTCAAATTAGCCCTCCATTGATTCTACGTCGGTCGGGTGATGCTAAAAAGCGCTGTTCTGCATCATCAAAAGTGCGGGAGTTCCAACTTATGGTAATAATCACACCTGTCACTTGTCACTTGTCACTGTTCTTGCTAGTATCCGCGCCAATGGATTTAATCGAGAAGGCTAGAATCATGGACGGCGCTCGGATCAACCGGGCGCTCTCCCGGCTGGCCTCTGAGATAGTCGAAGAGAATCACGGCGCTGGCGATCTACTGCTCGTTGGCATTCAGCGTCGCGGCGTGCCGCTGGCTCATCGCCTTGCGGACAAGATTGCTGATCTGGAAGGGACGCGCCCGCCCGTCGGAGTGCTGGACATCACGCTTTACCGCGACGACCTTTCGACCGTTGGCGCGAATCCTGTTGTGAATCGCACGGAATTGCCCCAGAACATCGAAGGCAGAAACATAGTCCTTATTGACGACGTGCTTTACACGGGGCGCACCATTCGCGCGGCGCTTGATCAGTTGATTGATTTCGGTCGGCCTCATCGCGTTCAGTTGGCGGTTCTGGTTGATCGCGGAAAAGAGCACCGCGAACTTCCCATACATGCCGACTACATAGGCAAAATCGTGCCGACCAAAAAGAGCGAGATTATAAAAGTGCTGCTCACAGATTTCGACGACGAGGAAGGGGTCGCCATAGTCGAGCGGCCACAAGCTGAAGTTTCTTGAAAATGGCGGCCAGCAATGGCCGCTTTTTTATTGTTCACATTCGAGGTTTGAAATTTGAAATCTCGAATGCGGAGTCTTTCGCAAGCGATGAGCGAATCGAACGCGACCACCAGGAACATCTTTGGATTAAAACACCTGCTTGGAATACGCGAGCTTGATGCGGGCGATATAAAGCACATACTCGACACCGCAGAATCTTTCCGCGACATCTCGCGCCGTGAAATAAAGAAAGTCCCGACGTTGCGCGGGCGCACCGTCATAAATCTTTTCTTCGAGCCTTCGACCCGAACTCGCACTTCGTTTGAAATAGCCGCCAAGCGACTCTCCGCAGATGCAATCAACATCAGCGCCTCTACTTCCAGCGTGACCAAAGGCGAAACTCTGCTGGACACCGCGCGTAATCTCGAAGCGATGGCTCCAGATTGCATTGTCATACGCCACTCGTCGGCTGGCGCAGCGCATCAACTGGCGCGTATCTGCGACGCTGGCATCATTAACGCAGGCGACGGCTCGCACGAGCATCCTACGCAGGCGCTTCTGGACGCGATGACAATACGCGAGCAGAAGGGAAAGATCGAAGGGTTGGATGTCGCAATCATTGGCGATATTCTTCATTCGCGTGTGGCTCGCTCGAACATATTCCTGCTGACAAAGCTTGGCGCTAACGTGAGAGTTGCAGGGCCGGGAACATTAGTCCCGCACGAGTTTGCTGAATTGGTTGACGAACGCTTGCGAGTCGAGTCCCGTATTGAAGATGCGCTCGACGGCGCGGACGTTGTGATGATCCTGCGAATACAGCGCGAGCGGCAGGACGCCGCGTTCTTCCCTTCTATGCGTGAGTATGCTGTGCATTACGGATTGAATCTATCGAGACTTGAGCGCGCCAAACCTGATGCCATCGTCATGCATCCGGGGCCAATGAATCGCGGGATAGAAATCGCCTCGGACGTTGCAGATAGCTCGCGCTCGCTCATTCTGGATCAAGTCGCAAACGGTCTGGCAGTACGCATGGCTGTGCTTTACCTCTTAGTCGGTGGCGCTGGAAGTCAGGCGAGAGTTGACGATAACTTCTCGAAGAGAGCTTCGAGTAGAGGAAAGAAAGATGAAGCTGTTGATAGCGAACGGCTATTTGATTGACCCCACGCAGGGGGTGAACGCCGGGAAGAATCTTTTGATCGAGGACGGTCGCGTCGCCGGCCTTCTTGATCGCAGCGAAAATGTTCCAGAGGGCGCAGAGGTTCTGGACGCAACAGGGCTTGTAGTTGCGCCCGGCTTCATTGATATGCACGTTCACCTGCGCGAACCCGGCCAGGAGTACAAAGAGACGATTGCCAGCGGCGCTGCCGCCGCCCTTGCCGGTGGCTTCACGAGCATCTGCGCAATGCCGAACACAGACCCCGTTAACGATAACCCTGCCGTCACGCGATTCATCATTGAAGAGGCCGAACGCGCGCGCCTTGCGAACGTCTTTCCCGTCGGTGCGATAACTAAGAATTCAGCGGGCACGGAATTGTCTGAAATGGGCGAGATGAAGCGCGCAGGCATCGTCGCCGTCACGGACGACGGAAGACCTGTGCCTTCTGCCGGGATGATGCGCCGCGCTATGGAATATGCTACGGGGTTCGACCTCGCTGTTGTTGACCATTGTGAAGACCGTTCGCTGGCAGCGGGTGGAGCGATGCACGAGGGGCGCTGGTCGCTTATCTTAGGCTTGCGGGGAATTCCTGCGGCTGCTGAAGAGATGGACGCGGTGCGCGATTGCGCGCTTGCCGAATTGACGGGCGCTCGCGTTCATCTCGCTCACGTTTCTACCAGAGGCGCGATTGAGGCTGTGCGAGTGGCGAAAGAGAAGAGATTGAATGTGTCGTGCGAAGCAGCGCCTCATCACTGGGCGCTCACGGATGATTCGGTAGAAGGTTACGACACGAATATGAAGATGAACCCGCCTCTGCGAAGCACGCACCATGTAGAGGCCGTTATAGAGGGTTTGCGAGAAGGAGTAGTTGATTCAATCGCCACAGATCACGCCCCTCATCATGCAGACGAAAAGGCACTGGAATTCGACCGCGCGCCATTCGGAATAATCGGCCTTGAGACAGCGGTCGGCCTGGCATTTGACCGTCTCGTGCATGAAGGCGTCATCAGCCTGGAACGTCTTGTAGAACTGTTTAGCGTAAACCCCGCTAGAATCTTCAAACTGGAAGATAGAGGTACGCTTCGCACCGGCGCATGGGGTGACGTTACAATCCTGGACCCTGATTTGCGATGGACTTTTGACGTAAGCCGCTCGAAATCTAAAAGCCGCAACACGCCTTTCGACGGTTGGACGCTGCGCGGCGCTGCGGTCGCCACAATTGTCGCAGGCCGTGTGCTCTTCAAGCACACGGAGTTTGAGCGAAAGGCAGTGGAGCGGCAGAGTGAAGTTGGTATCAAATAGCTTGCTGTTAACGTGCGGTTAAGAGCCGAGCCAGTAGAGCTTGCAGTGGCGGGCAGGCGCTCAGTTAGCAGGCGAGTTACAAATCACACGACACTCGGCCCGGCTTTAGCAGATGATACTGACCTGTGGTCTCAGAAAATTTGAGAGGCCCGATTCGCGCTCTCCCCTTCGCTAATCGGGCCTCTCAATATGGTCGCTCACTTACGCAATTGCAGGGGCGACCAAGCTTTTAGATTTTGTTGGAAGCCCGCTCGCGCTCTCCCCTTCGCTAACGGGCTTCCTCCGCACCGACAACCCCGAATGAGTTGCCGATCTCTTCAAATCGTTAGCGGACATTTGCCGCAGGCAGCGAGATGCTCTGGTTGAGCGCCACGCCGAATTCAGTGTCGCGCTTAACGACCGCTTCGTGTCCTTTAGAGAGCAACGCGCCTGCTACGCCCAATCCTGCTCCAACGCCTGCTCCAACTCCCGCTCCGCGACCGCCACCGGCAATCGCTCCGATGAGCGCGCCCGTCGCTGCGCCGCCGCCTATGAACACAACGTTGCGCTTTGTCGCTGAGCGACCCGTCACACGGCCTTCTTCGTCATAGTTGGCCGTGTCGTTCGACAGATCGGTCAGGTCTGCGTTGATCGCACGCGCCATGCCGCTTGGTAATCTAAGCTCTATGAAATGCACAGCAATGGTTCCTGCCTTGCTGGGACGCGAAGCGCGCTTCACGCTCGTCACTCGACCTTCGATGATGCTGCCCGCAGGAATGACTTCGATGCCGCCCGCGTAAACAGGATCAACCACTGTCGTCGTGAATCTGTCTCCAACACGAGCGCTCTCGGAGCTTATGGTTTCGTTCATGCGTACGCGCAGCTTAGTGTTAGCCGCGACCGTGTAGTAATTGTGTTGCGGAGCAGTTCGCACCGTGCGCGTGTGGCGTCTGAGACGGGGCGCGCGACGGGTCTGAGAAAATGCTGGGAAGACGCTGCCGGTTATAAGAGCTAAAAGAATAAAGAAGCCGAAGACTCGTTGCGCCAGATTGCGTTTAGCTTTGATCATCTCTTTATCTCCAAGTTTAGATTCGTAAGGCTTAGTAGCATGATAACAGCTTAACGAACCCGCAACAGACTCAGCAACGGGTGTGCCACTTTGCTGCCTCATACTGGCAAAATTTCTAACTCTTGATATTTTATCAGTTAAGGCCGGAAGTGCTGTGCCCTTTCGTATCCTGTAGCCGCACGTCTCCTCAACGAAGTGCGCGAGCAGGTGATGTATTTTGCACGATATGGTGTGAAAGGGTGCTGGATTCAAATGGGGATTAAGCTAATACAGAAAGGGATGAGGGATGAGGGATGAAATGGGTTAAGTCAATTGCATGTTGACCTGTTCACTACATTCTTATTCATCCCTTCGCCCTCATCCCTCATCCCTTCTCTCACCCGCCTTTATTGTAATCTGGTATAAGTAGCTGGTCAGTTAGAGAGTTAAGGTCAATATTTTTCTGCTATTTTTCAGATTGAACAGCCATCTTAAGTTGAATTCGATTAGACCTTTAGCAGCAAGCGAAAGTAGAATGCGTGATTCTTATGGAGCTAAGACTTGCGATACTTGCGAAGAATGATTTGCTGGCATTAATCAGCATGGTGAAGACTGAAGACGGTGCCAGGATAACGACGCTTGATCCCAGACGCGAGCAGCCGATGGTGAAAACTTACGAACCCTGGCTAGTCGCGCACGAGTTCGTTAAAGTTATCAGCCTCAGTCTGAAAAACGGTTGGCGTATCCTATACGACGGGCCGCAGTTGCTGGGATAGTCGTAGCGATGACGAATCTTGATTAAAAAGCTTTCTAGTCTTTTGAGTTGAGTTTCAGTCGGGCGGATTGCGTTGCGTAATATCGACAGTCAGGAAATCATGGGCCATCTCAGTTTCAGGGAATATGGCGCGTGCCTCTTGAATAAGGTCAGCGGGAGTGATACTTGCTTCCGTCGCGTAGCGCGGGCTGAAGTGAGTGATAATCAGGCGCTTCGCATCGGAAGCAGATGCGACCTTTGCAGCCATCGTCGTTGTCGAATGCATTCCCCGATAGGCTAAATCCTCGTCGCGTTCCGAGAAGGTAGCTTCGTGTATGAGCAGGTCTGCATCCTCCGCAAGCTTGATAGAGTTTTCACAGTAAATCGTGTCCGTGCAGTATACAAGCCTTCGCCCAGGCTGCGCTGGGCCGCACAGTTCTGCGCCGCTAACTTCGCGCCCGTCTTCCAGACGAATTGTCTCGCCGCGCTTTAGCCGACCGTACAGAGGGCCTGCCGGTATGCCTAGCGCTGCCGCTCTTTCTGGAAAAAAATGGCCGGGGCGATCCCTCTCCGTGACGCGATAGCCGAACGCCGTTATCCTGTGTTTCAGCGGCATACAATCCACAACGAAATCTTCGTCTTCAAAGATTACTCCCTGCTTCACAGTATGAATCTGGACAGGATAAGAGAACTGCGTCCGTGTGTACCTGGATGCGGCCATAAAATAGTCTTCGATTTCCGGCGGGGCATAAACGTCAACGGGAAGATTTGCCCCGGCCATGCCGCGTGTGGCGAGCAGTCCCATCAGTCCAAAAAGATGATCGCCGTGCAGGTGCGTGATGAAGATGCGCGTGATGCGGCTGATGCTGATGTCGCTGCGTATGATCTGGTGCTGAGTCCCTTCGCCGCAATCGAACAGCCAGACTTCGCCGCGTTGCGGGAGATTCAGCGCGAGGCTTGAGACATTGCGCGACCTTGTGGGCACGCCAGAGCTTGTTCCCAGAAATGTGATTCGCAAAGTCAGCGCAACCTTCTGAAAGAATTTACGTCGAAGGGTAGCACATCGCCAGTGCTTTCGGTGAACGAGAGCGATTATAATGAAGGGAAATCAAGAGCCGATAGCGAGACTTCTTTGCGGACTTTGCTCTTCTCTTTGCGCCAGAGAGCGTGAACCCTCAATTTACATGAAAGTCGAGTTTGCCGAGGGTTGTAGGTTCACGCAAAGGCGCAAAGAGAAAACTATAGGCTCGCAAAGGGGTTGAGTGGACATCCTCTGCTTTGAATGATCTACGGGTTTCGCTTCAATCCAAATCTTTCGCGCGCGCAGGATGTTGACATTCCCTCTGTACGGCAATACTCTTCACTCTGTGCAAAGCGTCTCGCCTGCGTGCCTCGCGCCCGGCCTCTGGTTTCAAGGAGCAATCAACCTGTGCACTAGCGGCCAGTAAATTGAACGCAGTTAGACGTGAAAGCCGTAGGAAGCCCGGCGATAAGTTCAAGCAGTTGTTTTGAAAGAGAGATACCGGAATTGAAGGCCAGTAAAAAGATAACCGATTTGATGAAGGCCGCAGCGAAAGGCGACGCGAATCTTCTTCTCAAACTGCTTGAAACCGAGACGGACATTAACGCGCAGGATGTTTTCGGCAACACAGCACTCTATTATTCGGCCACGTCGAACTCCGTCGAGGCGGTGCTGGCGCTTCTGAGCCGTGGGGCGAGCGTGAAGACTAAGAATCAGGCTGGCTTTCACGCGCTGAAGGTGGCCGCGCGCGAGCGCAAAACGAACATCATTCGACTTCTGGCGAACGCGGGGTTGTTGCAATCTGCACGCGACGGCGACGCGGGATTCGTAAAAGAATGCATAGAGCAGAGCGCGGACGTGAACGTAAAAACCTCCGATGGCTGGACTCCATTGATGATTGCGACCGTCAAAGGACACCCGTCGATACTTCAAATATTGCTGAACGCTCGCGCAGAAGTTAATTCAAAGAATGGCAGCGGGCAGACCGCTCTATGGCTTGCTACATCAATGAATGTTGCCGACGAGATGCGTCTTTTAATAGAGGGCGGCGCAGACGTGAACGCGCAGAACCAAGATGGATGGACAGTCTTGATGCAGGCGGCCAGCGAGAACAATTCGCAATCTCTCAAGCTTCTTATCAACAGCGGAGCAGACTTGAACTTGAAGAACTGGGACGGCGAGACAGCGCTGGCAATTGCCGAAAAACGCGGGTTTGCCGAGATAGTCTCCTTACTTACGCAGGCAGGCGCTGGAAATTCTCAGGATCAAAAGCAGTCGGACGGCACTGGCACAGAAACGGAAGCCGAAAGAGCGTCTGCGGATTCTCAAGATGTGATAGAGCTTTTCTCTGTTCCAAACTTCCTCTCATAAATTTTACGAAGGGACTCAGAATGCCTCACTGCTTGCGGTGGGGATGAATGAGTCCGAGTCAGAAAACAAATTCAAACTACGTCGCGCAGCGACTCCGCTTAAATGCCTCGCTGCTTGCGGCGAGGATTTTTACTCAAACGGCTTATAAACCGAAGTGATTCATCAAATCAGTTTACGGCGCGCCCCACAACATTGACAGGTAGGCTTGCGCTCCGTGGGCTTCGTCAGAACTTGGCTGATGATTAATTGTTAACTCTTTACTACCTACATCAACTTCCATCTTGAGCTAAAACAGCATCCCGTTAGTTTAATGCGCACTGTAAGGGACAGAGGACTTGTTCCTGCGCCTGCAAATTTCACGAATGATAAAGATTCTGCTATATCTACCAGCATCAGTCACGCTATTTTGAAAACACCCTCTTCTGAAACGTCCGATGAAGCTTAACAGGTTCGCAAATTTTGCGTGGGCTGTCGTGGCCTACAACCTCGCGGTGATTTTGTGGGGCGCATACGTGCGAGCCTCCGGTTCAGGCGCTGGGTGCGGCAGCCACTGGCCGCTCTGCAACGGAGAAGTTATTCCTAAAGCGCCGCAAATCCAGACTCTGATAGAGCTGACGCATCGCCTGATGAGCGGCCTTGCGCTCACAGCAATCATCTCTCTTTTTATATGGGCGTTCCGGGTTTTCCCTAAAAAACATCTGGTGCGGAAAGGGGCTGCTCTCTCTCTCTTCTTCATTCTAAGCGAAGCTCTGATTGGCGCAGGGCTTGTGCTCTTCGAGCTTGTTGCGCAAAACGCTTCGGTCGCGCGCGCGATGTTCATGTCGGTTCATCTGGTCAACACGTTTCTACTGCTTGCATCTCTAGCGCTCACAGCATGGTGGGCTTCTGGCGGCGAGCAGCCGCGATTGAAAGGGCAGGGAAGCTTGCTGCCTCTGCTATCGCTTGCATTGCTGGGAGCTTTAATCCTTGCAGTGAGCGGCGCGATAACTGCTCTAGGCGACACGCTCTTCCCCGTCAACTCCTTGAGCGAAGGACTCAGGCAGGATTTTTCTACGACGGCGCATATCTTCATTCGTCTGAGATTTCTGCACCCGGCTCTAGCATTCATTGTGGGAAGCCTGGCAATCTTCATAGCCGTAGCCGCCAGCTTTCTGCGCCCGACCAATTGGGTAAAACGCTGGACTTTCGTTCTGGCCGCGCTCGTCATACTTCAAATCGTTGCAGGGTTTTTGAACGTAGCGCTTCTCGCTCCCATCTGGCTCCAGTTAACACATCTGCTTCTTGCCGATCTTGTCTGGCTTGCGCTGGTGCTGCTGACAAGCGCGGCTCTGGCTCAAACGGATGCGAAAGAAGCGGCGCACGAAAATTTTAGTCTCAATCCTGCCGTTAAATTCACGGATTAGACAGTGAGTGAAGAAACCAGAATTAATGCGATATAAAGTTCTGCATGCTTGAATGTCCATGTTGCCAAGCCCCAGCGCTACAAATCAAAGCTGGAGGCTGATATGCGCCATCTCTGCACTAAATGGTACAAGGCATTATCTTGGTATAAATGTAATTGCCTGTAAACAAACAAATATCGTATTACAAATCCAATGGCCTACAGCTTGCCATATCTATTATCGAGGGGGATGAAAGATGAACACAATTAACTTAAAAGGCAAAATCGGAGGAGCTATCTTAGCTATCTCTTTAGTGCTTGGAATCGGAATCATGTCGAGCATGACTGCTCAGGCGCAGTATCGAAATGACGGTCAATGGCAGCGCCATGATCGTAACAATCAGACTCAGACTCAGAATCAGGATTGGCGGCGCAACCAAGTCCGCAATCAGGATAGAGGTCAGAATCGCGCACGCCACGATGATCCTTACGGTCGTAATGGCGGTTACGGCAACAACGGTGGTTACGGTAATAATGGCGGCTACAATAACAGCTACCAGGTTGCGATGAATCAGGGATACCAGGCTGGTGTGAACACTGGCGCAAGCGATGCGCAACGTGGACAGAGTTATAGTCCGCAGCGCTCACACTATTACAGGGATGCCTCTTCGCAAGCTTTCCGTGATGGCTTCGTGCAGGGCTATGACGCAGGCTTTCGCCAGTATGGTGGTTACAACAACGGTGGCTACAGAAGGGGCAATACGGGTAGCGGCATCGGCACCATTCTAGGGAGCATCTTGGGCCGACCCTGAGTCAGATACAAGCAGAAAAACATCTAACTGACCTGAAAATGCCGCGATTGATCGTCGCGGCATTTCTTTTTGGCTAAAATGAGCCTATCTGTGACGAATGAAAGGCCAGACTGTGTTGAGCCTATCAACCATTCGCTGATTTAAGTGCTGAATGAGTTGTCAGGCTCTGCTGCTGGCCGAAGATTAACTGCCCGCGGAATATGTAAAGTTCACATCCGCCTCAATAACCATATTCCCGTTAAGCAACTTCGTTAGTTTGCCCTTTAATATCACCTCATCTGATGGCGGCGGGTTCACAGAGAAGTCAGCCAGCCTCTGGAAAGCTCCCGTAAAGCTGTAGCTGACTCCGTTCACGGTCGTGGTTGAAAAGGTGAGATTCTTGCCGGTTAGTTTCGGGTTCACAAGTTTATAATCCTGGGCCGACCTGCGCTTTGGTCGTATGAAACCATTCAAGGGAGCAGGGTTGCCCTGGTCATCTATAGTAGCAAGGCTGAGATGCTCGATTTCGGAAAAATCAGGGAGCAAAGTACCGGTTGGAAAATAGGCTCCGGTAACGTCCCCTTGAGCGCCTGTGTCCGTGTTTGCGTTGCTTACATCAGTACGCCTGGTAGGTTGTACGGTTGGCGAGGAGGTAGCTGACGGTGAAGCTGTGGCTGCTGACTTGTTGATGCTTTCCGTGACAGTATCTGATGACTTGCTGCATCCGACAGCGCACAGTCCGAAGAGCGCGCACACCAAAAACAGACGATTCATGTATTCATCCCCCTATTAGTTAGAATAGAACATCCAATGCCCCGAACCTTCATCTCTCCTACTATACAACAAAGCTGCCTAACGCCCGAATTAACCGGGCGAGAAGTATTTGAGAAGCATCGTAATCTTGCTAATGACATCCAAGCTGAGCACGATACGGTCCGATGAGTTGTTGGGCAAAACAGAAAACTCAAAGCTCTCTTGTCATAAATACGCTATACGGATCTTCAACATAATCCGCAAACGGTTCGCAATATGTAAAGCCGAAATTAGCGTATAGCTTACGAGCAGGCTCGAAAGCTTCCATTGATCCCGTTTCTAAACTTAACCGGCTGTAGCCACGGCGCTTAGCTTCTTCAAGTATATAATTGAAGAGTGTGCATAAATCGAAGTTCTGTTTTCTCAATGATTTCGCTGATTTTGGACGAATCCTGGCTCTGAGTTTTTCATGATCTCTCAGACCAAGTTAAAAAAGCTTGATAATGCTCGGGAATAATGCGGATCCGTCA
>DATHJK010000181.1:0-3650 GCA_035316225.1 Pyrinomonadaceae bacterium | reverse complement strand
ATAATTTTTTGCGGCGCTGCGAATCATCGAAGGGCCGCCGATGTCAATCTGCTCTACGGCCTCTTCGAGCGTTACATCCGGCTTTATGATTGTTTGCTCGAACGGGTAGAGGTTGACGACCACCATATCAATCGGCTCGATATTGTGCTCGCGCATGGCTGCGACATGCTCATCGTTGTCGCGCAGCGCAAGCAGTCCGCCGTGAATGCCAGGGTGTAAGGTCTTGACGCGACCGTCCATCATTTCGGGGAACCCGGTCACGTCCGAGATGTCGCGCACAAACAGACCTGCTTCGCGCAAAACCGTCGCAGTCCCTCCGGTGCTGATTAGCTCAACATTGAACTCGCTCAAGCCCCTGGCGAATTCAATAATTCCCGTCTTATCGGAAACACTCAAAAGCGCGCGTCGAATCTTGCGGAAACCTTCTGCATTCTGCTCGGCCATGATTAAGAGAATCCCGTTGTGAGAGAAATATAAATATGAAAAAGCCAAGCGCTGTTCACTGTGAGCGTAAGACGAAACCCGCGCGCAGGGAGCGAACACGCAGCCTGTTTTTATGGCGAGGCGATAGCGCGACTTCTATCTGGTGAAAGCGATTGTCGCGCGCAGACTTCGCCGGGTAAAACCCCAGAACGTACTGTCCCTGTAAATCCTCTTCAATCGCCTTGAAGACAGGCGCGAGATTGTAATTCAGGTGCGGGTTGAGCGCCATCTCCACGTCGCCCAGCAGAAAATATTTGCCGCCCGTCTGCTCGGCCAACTCACGAAAACCTTTCGCCGGGCGGCGCGGCTGCAATCGCCCATCGCGCGGCTCAAATAGCGCCAGATGAATCACGTAAAACGAGACGCCGCGCTCTCGCGCCTCTTTTATCACAGCCGCAGCCCTTGTTCCACTAGCATTATCAAGCCCGTCGCTCAACAGTACGACGATGCGCCGCTCGGCAGGGTCGGCGGTTCCAGAGTCAAATGCGCGAAGAGCTGTGGCCGCTGCGTCGAATATGGCCGTGCGTGGCTCAGATGCGTTGGGAAGATTTAAGGCTGAAGAGACGGCGTTGGTGTCTGTCGTGAAGGGAAGCGCGAGCTTTGCAGTTTCACCGAAATAGAGAACGGCCACGCGCGAGCCGCGACCGAAGCGAGAGAGCAGAGCGAGCGCAGCGTCATGCTGCTGGCTAAGAATCTCGCGCGTGCTACCTGAAATGTCCAGCGCCAGAAGCAATGCGACGCGCTCAGTTCCCGCAGAGAAATAGTCAACCTTCACTTCATGCCCGTCGCTTCGCAATTCAAAATCGCTCTGCCCGAGTCCTGAAACACGTTGCCCTCGCGCATTAGTCACCACCGCAGGCGCAATCACAAAATCCGTGCGCAGTCGTATGACTTCATCTTCGCTCGGATTCTGAGCGAAAACATTGCGGTTAGATGTAATGAGCGTTTCGGCAGTAGGTAGAATAAGTGTGATGATGGCCGCGATGAGAAACGAGCGGACAAGCGTTGTAAGAGAAAAGCTTTGCCGGAGCGCCTTGTGAACGTGACTCATCCAGGGCTGAAGCTAAAACAGGAAGCGCCCGAAGAGCAGTATGCTCAGGATTAAGGCGACCGTGATAACGATTATTTTGACCAGACTCATTGCGAGTTCCCTTTGCATCCCTTGACAGTCAATCCCCTTGGAAAAACGTCAGGCGAGTGTGAACAAATCGCATTCTAGTTGCTGCTCAGCAGGTCTGTCAACGCAGGAAAAACCCGCCCGCCACCACATATTTCTGGCTTGCAAGGCATTACGCCGAAAAGGGCGGAAAGGTTTCAGGAAAGTCTGAAGAAAAGCATCAAGTCAGTACCGCCTGAGAGAAGGGATGAAGGATGAGGGATGAGGGATGAATAAGAATGAGTCAATTGTATGTTGACCTGTTCACTGAATTCTTATTCATCCCTCATCCCTTCTCTCAGGCGGTACTGACCCAATGTTCTAGAACGTTATACCAATCTGGCCGCGAATGGTGCGCGGCGAGACGAAGTGCGTTCCGCTGAAAGTTGACAGAAAGTTGTAGAGCGAAGCTTTGTTCGTCAGATTTACTACAGTCACGCGCGCCGTGATGCGCGTGTGCTCCGTGTTGAAGAGATTGTCCGTGCCGACGTTCAAATCGAACAGGTGACGCGGCGCTATGCGCGGCGGATTATGATCGTCGTTAGCCGTCCCATCCGCAGGGATTCGCAGACGGAGCGCGCCACGATTCAATGAATTGCAGGTAGTCAATGGATTAGCCAGCGTTGCGAAAACATTGTCACAGAAGAGACCTATCTGCTGTTGCTGATCGGGTGTTAATGTCAACGCCGTGGCGAAATCAGGAACAGACCCCGCAACAAGGCCGCTGTCGTAGCGCCACGTCAAGCCTACGTAGGGCGCAACGCCCCGCCATTGATTGAACTGGTATTGCACGTTAGTAGTCTGTTGAAAAGCCTGATCGTGGTCAATGCGGAAGACGCCTTCGGGCAGGTCTGAGTTGAAGAACAGCCCGCCGGTCTCAGGAGGGAAAAAACGTGCGCGCGTGTGTCCGGTTATGAAGAAGGCAGAGAAATTTTTGTACGGTGTGAGATCAACGCGCACGCTGAGTCCATCTATCTTCGACTTGTTCCAGGAGATTGGGAAAGTCAATGGAGTGTTCAGGAGCGTGTTGAAGTCGTAAGCGTTGTTCGTGAATTTCCAGAAATAATCGGCATCGAGCACGATGTGCCTGGCGATTCCTTGCTGCAAACCTATGTTGTACTGAGAGCGGCTTCCTGATCCAAGTGCCTGCGTCGTCACGCCGCCGAGAGTGTTATCGGTCAGGCCGTTGATTCCTGTCGCGCTGGATAGAACAAGGTTTTCGTTGTAAGGCGTCTCGAATGCGCGCGTGAAAGAGGCGCGCAAGATAGTGTTCGTAGGTTTGTAAAGATACGAGACGCCAACGCGCGGCTGAAGAAGCCTTCCATGGCTGATGCCGTTGTAGTTGTCAAAGCGTAGACCCAGATTCAGCGTCAAGTTGTTGGGAAAGGTAATGGAGTCCTGCGCGTAGAGCGCTTCTTCCCTGATGTCGGCATGGCCGTTGAAGTTGAACTGATGCCCGCCGCGAGTCAAATCAAACTGCAACAATCCGGGCAGAAAGTCGGGGCTTGCGGGATCATTGAAGTTCGGGTCTGTGATTCCGAACTGAAATGCTTCAGTTAAGAACGTGTGTTGGAACTGCACGCCGAACTTGGCGTTGTGTATGCCGTTCACGTAGGCTAGATCAACCTTGATGCCTGCGTTGGTCAGGTGACGCTGCTGGCTGAAAGTTACAGGCTGATCTGCGAAAGGGTTGTCGCTCGGATAGTATTTCACCAGATCGCGCCGGTAATAGGGATTGATGGTCAGAACGGTTCTGGCGCTGAAGATGTGAACGAAGCCCGGCGCTATGTTTACGGAGCGAACCAACTGGCGTTGATCCTGACCGATAGATTGCTGGTCGAACTGGTTCGGATTCTGGAATTTGTTGCGAGCCAGAAACAGGTTGAGGTGGAAAGCGTTTTGAGCATTCAACTGGTAGTCGAAGCGATCAAAGACGCTCGCAGAAGCGCCCCTGTCATGCAGCACTGTAAACTCCGGCGTATCCAGAAATCGTCTTGAGCGCTCGTAATCA
>DATHJK010000180.1:0-3670 GCA_035316225.1 Pyrinomonadaceae bacterium | reverse complement strand
GGCCAGGAGTCTCTTGCGTTATCAGGGAGAGACGGACAAAACTGCGTTTCAATAAACATTTAGAGAGCCAATTAGAGGGCGACGTTCGAGTCTTTCCTGTTAATTCTCATTCCTCCTTCTTCCTTCGATAAATGCCTGTTGAGCTTTCTTGCCTGAGCAGAAGCGGAGCGTGTACCATGCAGGTAGTTGCCCGGACGGCCATAAATCCCTTAACACTTGTTTGTAAACATATGTTTGATAAGCCCAGAGATAACGAGCGAGCGCAGTTGCCTCTTGAAGTGCGGTGGCATGGTCTGTCCGGCAAGCATGCTGCGCGCACCAGCGACATAAGTATGGGCGGCTGCTACATAGAATCTTTGGCGCAGGTCTCAGTGGGCGAGCGCATTCTGTTCGAGATTCAACTGCCGTCAGGGCGCTGGATACCTTTGAGCGGTAACGTCGTGCATCATCATACGGGCATGGGCTTTGGTGTGCGCTTCTCGCTGCTCTCCGATATGGTCAGGGATATGCTGGCAGAGATTATCGCAGGGGCGCGCGACCGCTGAAAGATTGTTCGGCGGCGGGAGTCAGGCCAACGCTTGTCTATGGATTCTGAGTGGATACATCAGGAGACGGACAATTACAGCGATCACGTCATAGAGCACGTGAAGGGAACGACCGTACTTGGCTACTTCCTGGCGGAAGAAGCAATACATCTGCTGCTCGACATAGGCTTTATCCTGACCATCTACGCTGACGCACAGATGGCGCTCACCATACAGTCTCTCTGCATCTCGGAACTTACGCTTGAAGATTACGTGAAAGCCGAGCTGCTCAACGATATTCAGCTATTGCATGATGAGGGGCGCGCGGCTGAAGGGTTGGCATGGATAACACCCGCACCGGCAGACTGCCTGATAACTGATGTCAGCATCTACGCGCTGGACGAGCGACGCCGTATTATGCTCACGGGCGAAGACGAGAGCATACTGGTGGAGACTTCGCCGGGCGAAGGCGACATCAACGTTGAGAGTCTCAAATTCGCTGCGGATACAATGTAGTTCTCAATCGGAAAGGAGTTTTCCTGAAAATGCTTTCTGTGCGAAGTGCTTCCGATACTTCTTCAAACAATGCGGCCATATTTTTTCTGAACTTTGAATCGCCACAGCGCGAAGAGGAAGATAATTCTCTTGAAAATGCTGCGCGCAAAGAGCGCGAGTACGTCATAGAACGTTTGCGCGAGGAATTGAAACGAGAGCCTACGGAAGATGAAGTGAACGAATGGCTGCGAGAGCAGACGGAAGGTTATTGAAACAGTAGTTATACTCAAAAAAACGCGCCCGACCTTAAAATTCGGGCGCGTTAATCTTTATCGCATTCAATCTCTCGCTTGATACCAGCGATTGACTACGGTGCGGCTGTAACTGCTATCTGGTTGTCAACCGCTTTCACGCCTCTGACGCTTCTCACCAGCCGCTCGGCCTGCTGCTTCAGAGCATCGGAATTTACTGTTCCCGTCAGCGTAGCCTTTCCGTCAATCACTATAGCGGTCAGCCCTAGCTGCCCCAGCGTCTGATCTTGACTGAGCTTGCGATCAATCGCAGTCTGAATCGCAGAATCATCCGCCACACTGCTCGTAGTCGTTCCAGTGGTTGTAGTCGAGGTGCTCGAAGACGAGGTTGCCGGTGGCGCGACTACAATCGGCGCGGGTTGCGTGGTCGCAGGCGGAGCCTGAATTATCACGGGTTGTTGCTGCGGCTGAGGCGCAGGTTGCTGAACTATTACAGGTTGCTGCGCTGCCGGCTGCGTGGCTACGGGCTGCGTAGTGCTAACTGTGGTTGTGTCCTGGCGACCGTTCATCAAAAAGAGAAACAGGATAGTGCATAACGCAACGGTCGCAACTACTATGGCGGCCACTACGCCGGTCGAGATTCCGTTGCGTTCGGGAACGCGCTCAATTCTACTCTGCACGACCTCGCGCCGCGCCGCTGGTGTCTCGACAACGATGCGGCTCTTTTTCTGCTCTTCATCGTAAGCCATAAATTTTATTATCTCCTCTGAAAGTAAGTAGTGTTTAATCCATTCTGTTGCGAGGAAGAAAAAGGTGGTCGGCCCATGTGGCAACCACCCGTGTAGACGAACAAGCTTGCCCGGCTAGTAACTACGCCTGTAGTGCCTGCTCTTCTTCGTGTAGATGTAAGAACCAACACCGCCGGCAGCAGCGCCAATAGCAGCGCCTCGACCGTGACCGCCAACGCCAGCGCCTAATAGCGTGCCGCTTGCGACTGTGCCAAGCCTGCGGTTGCTCTGTTTGAAGTGACGACGAGCAGCTCCTCTATTGAGCGCATAAAGTCCGGCAGCGCCAGCGCCAATAGCTGCGCCTCTGCCATGACCTATAGCCGCACCCGCCAGCGCGCCGCCGGCGACGATGGCCGCCGTGCGAGCTTTACGCCCGAAACGTGAGCGATGACGACGCTCCTGCGCAGACACTGGCACTAGGCTCGTAGCGAACAGAAGAAGGCAGAGTAATAATAAAGTGATTCGTTTCATCATTCATTCTCCTTAGACAAGTGGTCTCGTCCTGAAATCGTATTCCGGGAGAGCGCTTATCTAGTTCCGATAGCAGATTGAGCAAATATTATTCCGCGCGATATGAAAAAGCTCAGACCGCGAAAACCTGCAATTATCAGAGCTTTATGCGCAATGCGGCGCATTCGCTCAAAGGGGCGCGAGCGCATGATTCAAGAATCCGCGCGTATGCATTTAAGGCAAAAGAGCAGGGAGCAGAGGTCAGAGGTTAGAGGCTAGAGATTAGTGAAAATGCTTTTACTGACCTCCGACCTCTAACCTCTGACCTCTGCTCTTTTGCCCGCTGATCTTTTATAATCGTTCGCATGACTACGGCAATCATTCATCATCCTGTATTCATGGAGCATGACACCGGGTTCGGTCATCCTGAAACTCCGCAACGATATGCGGTCATACTCGATGCGTTGCGCAATGACGCGGAGCTTTGGCCCAAGCTTCTTGAGATTGAGGCCAGGGAAGCTCCGCGCGGCGATGTGCAATCCTGCCATTCTTCGCAGATGTACAAGATGGTGGAACGCGCCGTGAGCGAGGGGCTGGGCTATCTGGACGCGGACACTACTGTCAGCTTGCACTCGCTCGAAGCGGCGCTCAGGTGCGCAGGCGGCGCGTGCCGAGCGGTTGACGCTGTGATGAAGGGCGAAGCGCGGAACGCTTTCCTTCCGCTCAGGCCGCCCGGCCATCATGCGACCGCCGAGCGCTCCATGGGCTTTTGTCTCTTCAACAACGTGGCCGTCGCTGCTCGTTACGCTCAGAATCATTACACGGAAGTCGAGCGCGTAGCGGTCGTTGACTGGGACGTGCATCACGGCAACGGGACGCAGGGGATTTTTTACGACGATCCTTCGGTCTTCTTCTTCTCCATGCACCAGTATCCCTGGTATCCGGGCACAGGTTCCAGGGGCGAAACCGGCACCGGGCGCGGGCGCGGCTTTACTCTGAACGTACCGGTTCGCGCTGCGACCAGAGCAAGAGATCAGCGACGCATGTTTGAAGCAGCTTTGGAAGAGATTGAGACGAAATTCAGCCCGGACTTCATCTTCATCTCAGCGGGGTTTGACGCGCACGAGGGCGACCCGCTGGGCCAACTCAGGCTCGAAGATGA
>DATHJK010000179.1:0-4783 GCA_035316225.1 Pyrinomonadaceae bacterium | reverse complement strand
TGATAAGTGATGAGTGATGAGATAAAACCAAAAGTTCTTTCTTATCACTCATCACTTGTCACGGCCTTTCAAAGACTCGCGCGAAGATACGGTCAACGTTTCTCATGTAGGTGTCGAGCGAGAAGACGCGCTCGATCTCATCGCTCGTGAGATGCTGCTTGATCTCTTCATCTTCGCTTACGAGTTTCTGGAAATCCTCGCCTTCATCCCAAACTTTCGCCGCGATGCGCTGCACCCACTCGTAAGCCGTCTCGCGCGAGACTCCCGCCCGCGCTAATGCAAGAAGAAGCTGACCGCTAAAAATTAGCCCGCGCGTCGCTCGCAAGTTTTCGAGCATGCGCTCCGGGTAGACCACCAGACCGTCAACCAGAGACGCCATCTTTTGAAGCATGTAATCGAGCGCTATGCTTGAATCCGGCAGAACTACGCGCTCGGCTGAAGAGTGCGAGATGTCGCGCTCGTGCCAGAGCGCTACGTTATCAAGACCGACCATGCTGTTTGCGCGAACCACGCGCGCCATGCCGCAGATTCTTTCCGACAAGATAGGGTTGCGCTTGTGAGGCATGGCGCTTGATCCCTTCTGCCCGCGCTTGAATTTCTCCTGAGCCTCGCGCACTTCGGTTCGCTGCCAGTGCCTGATCTGAAGCGCGAACTTGTCTAACGACGAAGCTATGACGGCGAGCGTGCAAAGATACTCCGCGTATCGGTCGCGCTGTATAACTTGAGTCGAAGCGGGAGCGAACTTTAAGCCCAGACGCGCGCAGACGCGCTCTTCAACCTGCGGGTCTAAATGCGCGAACGCGCCCACAGCGCCGCTTATTTTCCCAACCGCCACAGACTCTCTAGCGTGCAGCAATCGCTCGCGGTTGCGCCGCATCTCGTCATACCAGAGCGCGAATACCAGACCGAATGAAGTAGGCTCGGCGTGAACGCCGTGTGTGCGTCCCACCTGCGGAGTCAGCTTGAACTCGAACGCTCGACGCTTGAGAATCTCCTTAAGCGCGTCCAATTTCTTCAGGAGAATATCTGACGCATCGCGCAGCAGCAGCGCGTTCGCCGTGTCAACAACATCCGACGAAGTAAGCCCGTAGTGAACGAACCGCGCGGCCTCGCCAATCTGCTCCGCGAGGTTGGTCGTAAAAGCTATAACATCATGGTCAACTATTCTTTCAATCTCGTTGATTCGCTCGACGGAAAATGTTGCTCTAGCTTTTATCTCATCAACGGCTTCCTGTGGAATCGTCCCCATCTCCGCGTGAACTTCGCACACGGCCAACTCTACATCAAGCCATTTTTGGAACTTATTCTGCTCAGACCAGAGCGCGCCCATTTCGGGCAAAGTGTATCGTTCGATCATTGTTTCAAGTTTTAAGGTGCTAAGCTTCTAAATTGAAACTCATCTCAGCGCATCCGAGTTTACGAAATATCCCGCGAGGAGCCAGCGACCGTCGCGCTCCAGCAGCGTGAATGTCTCCATGCCTTCGCCGCGCTCGAAAGTAGTCTGGTAGGAGATAACGAGCGAGTGGCCGGAAATCGCGCCGCCCGTCGCGTGTTGCTCGGTCGCTGAATGATACGAGCGGTTTTTTACGTTCCCCAGTTTCGTCTTCAAAGTCTGAAAAAATTCGTTCGACTTCTGCTGCGTGGTCGTATGCCGCCACTCATCTGTCGCCTCCTCGTAAATCTTCTCGAAGCGCCCGGCAGCCATATCGTTGGTTATAGAATCAATCGCGTCCTGCGCCTCTGGCGGGATGCCGCTGCGACTCGCCTTCAACGTGCAGGACGAGAGAAGAAGAAGAAAGAGCAGGGGGAAAAAGATGAAGTGATGAATGCAAAGTGCAGAGTGATGAATTAAAGACAATCTCTTCTTATTCATCATTCTGCACTCTGCATTCATCACTGCTTTCTCATCCCTTAAATTTCGACCCACGGCGTAGGCTCTTTGGCGAATGAGAGCGTTATCTCCGTTTCGGCTTGAAAGAGCGGAGAGCGCTCCCTGAGAGCCATCTCTGCGGAGATTTTAGCGACGTAGGGGTTGTTGGCTCGCTGCGAGAGGTGGGCCAACACTATATGACGAGCCGCGCCGTCGAACCCATCGCGCAGCCAGTCGGCAACATCCTCGTTCGATAGATGGCCTGTGCGCGAAAGTATTCGCTGCTTCAACTCCCACGGGTAGACCTCGCAAGCTTTCAGCATGTCCCGGCTGTGATTGGATTCGATTACGATGGCGGCGCAATCTTTCAGTCTCTCTGTGATTAGCGTGGTGATGTGGCCGAAGTCCATCAATGTAGCAACGCGCACGCCGTCGTGCGTTGCTATGAAACCGAAGTTGTCTACGGCGTCGTGCGGGATTGTGAACGGGTGAAAATCAATCGAGCCTATGCGGAAATCACGGCTCGATTCAATCTCTTCAACGTGGTCGCGCAAGGCGTCAGCGCGCTTGCGTGGCTCGTCTTTGGCCGAGCGATGGTACTCGCCAAGGTAAGCCTCGCGCGTCTTGCCGGAGATGTAAACGGGGCAATTCAAACTTTTCATCATGACGCGAAGCCCCCCGGCATGATCGCTATGCTCGTGCGTGATGAGAACTCCGTCCAACTTCGCCACGTCCTCGCCCACGAGCGCCAGGCGGCGCACAATCTCTTTCGCGCTCAGCCCGGCGTCAACGAGCACGCGAGTGTCGTTCGCGCAGATGAGAACCGCGTTGCCGGTCGAGCCGCTGCCTAGAACTGTGAAGCGCATAAGAACGGTTTTTAGTTTTCAGTTTTTAGTTTTCAGAAGAAGAGCAAAATGCCTTTACTCAAAACTGAAAACTAAAAACTGAAAACTGCTATCGTCACTGCCTTTAGATTAAATGAGAAACGTTAATTACTCAACCGAGAGCTTCGAGACTTTATTACGGCTCAGGACAAAAAGGTTGTTGGCGGCGTCGAAGGCCATAGCGTCAACGCTGTGAGGTGCTTTGATCGTTTTAAGAAGACGCCCGTCTGCTGCGAAGATTTGAATCTCATAGCTGGAAGAATCGCTGACGTAGATGCGACTCTGGTTGTCAACCGCGATTGCGTTGGGCATATTGAATTGTCCGGGCGAATGGCCGCTGCTGCCGAACTTGCCCGTAAACCTTCCGTCAGGCGTGAACTCGTAGACAGCAATGTCCTCGGAATCGTAGTAGTGCATGCCGTAGAGCGCGCCGAGCGCGTAGAGCGCGAAAGTGTTGCCCGCGCCGTCAACCGCCAGACGAAAAGCTTGAGGCGGAACGGATTTGCCCAGTACCGTGCTCGCAAACTTGTGCGTGCGCTTCAACAATCGCCCGCGCGAATCAAGATGAACCAAATCGTCGTCGTCGCTTCTAGACGAAACTAGCATGTAGCTGCCGTCCGACATGAGTACGGAGTCTTCAACATCTTCGCCCCCTTGCTCCTCGCCAATCAACGCGCCGCTCGCGCCGTCGAATTTCATAAAAGTCCCTGCGATGACCGCGTAGACGTTGCCCGCGCGATCCGCAACGAGTCTGGTTGGCCCATCATGCAGCCGCGTGTGATTACGAGTCTCAGTGGGAATACGCCATACGCTCAAAAGCTTTCCCTGCGAGTCAAACTTCTGTATGCGCAGGCTGTCGTCTGCGACGAATATGTTGCCGAAGCTGTCAACCGCTATCGCTCCGGCGCGTTTGAAAAGCCCGTCGCCCGTGCCTTCTCCCCCAAAACTGAGCAGGACGTTCGTGCCCGCCTTCGCAACTCCAGGCGTCGGAGTTGTTCTGGTTGAAGGAGTCGTCCTGAAACTGGGAGGCATGATGCTGGATACGGTTCGTTGCACGCCTCTCATAATAAGGAATGTGGAGATAAGAGGGATGGCAAACATCAGCAGTATGAACAGCCCTATCAAGCTGAAGATGATTATCAGAGGCTTTGAGGATGTTTTTTTGACGAGAACCGGTTGCGGCGCGTGTGGGCGTATGCTCTCCGGGGCAATCACGGTCGAGCCGCAGTAAGCGCACTTCAGAGTAGTTCCGGCGGCTTGCAGTGTTTGAAGGGACGCCCCACATTCCGGGCAGGAGAACGATTCCATAATTAACTATAGTGATAAGTGATGAGTGATAAGTGATAAGAGAGTCTGGAGTCTGAAGTCCAAAGTCTGGAGTCAAAAGCTTTTCTCTTATCACTCATCACTTATCACTGTCTTCTCATATCTCTAAGCGCGAGCGGTCAACTTTGAAGCCGTTGAGGTTGCCTAGCGCTGCGAGCGCTACTGATTCCGAGTTGAAATATTTGCGCGCAACCATCTGCGCGTCTTCGGGCGTGACGGCTTCTACGCGCGCTATTATCTCGTCGGGCGGAATGCGGCGACCGTGAATTATCTCCTGACGCGCGAGCGCTCCGGCGCGAGCGCTGGAAGATTCAAGGCTGAGCAGTACGGACGAGATTGCCTGTTCTTTGACCAGTTGCAACTCTTCGCTCGTCACGCCCTCGCGCACGGCTCGTCGAAGCTCTTTCAAAGAGAGATCAAGCACCTCGTCCAGATGCGCGGGCGATGTTCCCGCGTAGATTGAGAAGACGCCAATGTCCGAGAAGGTGCTGCCGCCAGCGCCCACAGAGTAGGCCAGCCCGCGCTCCTCGCGCACTGATTGCCAGAGTCGGCTGCTGGTGCCCCCGCCAATTATCGAAGCCAGCATGCTCGCCGCATAACGCTCGTCGCTTCTGGCGTCCGGCCACGGCGTGGCGATTATCAAGTGCGCCTGCTCAAGCTCGCTCTTACGCTCTATGAGAATGGGAGCGGCTGGCACTGGGCT
>DATHJK010000178.1:0-4267 GCA_035316225.1 Pyrinomonadaceae bacterium | reverse complement strand
ATACGCTATACAACGGCAGGTTCAACTCCTGCTCCCCCAACCGGTTTTCTAAAAGCCTCACACGTTCCCCAACCAAAGACAGAGAGGCTTTAAGGGATGAGGGCGGAGGGATGAATAAGATTGAGTGAAAGCATCAATGTGCAATTAGCTCAACCCATTTCATCCCTCATCCTTCATCCCTCATCCCTGCTTTTCTGGCAGGTAGCTTAATGGGCAGAGCGTTCGATTGTTAATCGAGAGGGTGTCGGTTCAACTCCGACCCTGCCAGCCAAATTCTTGTTGACCCGTAGCTCGATTGGCAGAGCAGCGGCCTTTTAAGCCGTGGGGTGCGAGTTCGAGTCTCGCCGGGTCAACCACAGCATGCGGTGTAGCTCAAACAGGCCAGAGCACTCGACCGATAATCGAGCGATGCAGGTTCAAGTCCTGACTCCGCGATTAATTGAGCAATACGTTTTATGCCAGCGCGGAAGATCAGCTTAACCGCGAGAGCCATAGCTCAATGGTAGACACGAAAGGTTTCATCAAACTCTTGTCGCCGCCGATTAATCAGGCTTGAAAATGCGTTTATGCGTTAGCTTTATGTTAAGCCTCAGAGCATACTGTTTACGCGCAGACGATGGTCGCTCGATCATCGCTGAAACGCAGGTTGGATTTCTAATCGGGGGTTGAAGAGATGACGGAAGAGAATATCCCGCGAACATGTGGGCGGTGCGATGCGGAGAGCGCGCACATGATCAAGTTTACCAACCCGGACAATACGGACGAATACATCTGCTGGGTATGTCTTCAGCGCGAAGAGAAGAGGCACAACCTTAAGCCTACATGGCGGCGCGGTCGGCGCTGAAGCGTGAGAGCGTTCATGGTGATTTGCTTTCGTTGTGAATGAATGTGTGCCTGCTTGAATCTTGATTCAAGCGCATTTTTGGAATCGCATCTCTTCTATTATCTGGCCGAGAGCGACAACGATAAGGAGTTCAAACCTTCCGCGTGACGTTGCTCAACCTCTACACTTCTTTTACCGCCTAATTGTTTACGCAACTCATCCCAATCCAATTGAGGGATTCTATGAAAAGCATCAACTATCCGAGGGTCAAAGTGCTGTCCTCTGCACCTGTCCAACTCTCCCAATGCCTCTACATATGGCCTACCCCTACGGTACACTCTATCGCTCGTCATCGCATCAAACGCATCTGCCACCGCGAATATCCTAGCATTCAAATCTATCTCTTCTCCTATTAACCCAAGTGGATACCCACTGCCATCCCACTTCTCATGATGCTGAGCCACTACACGGGATGCTCCTTCCAGAAATTCTATCCCGCGAAGTATCTGACGACCATGAAGTGGATGCTCTCTCATCTTCTCCCACTCTGAATCGGTCAATGCTGCCGGTTTCCGAAGGATTGAGTCTGGCACTCCTATCTTCCCTATGTCATGTAGCAATGCTCCGAATTCCAGCGAGCGAAGCTGTTCTTCATTCAAACCGAGTTGTCTGCCCAATCGCAGACTAAAACTGACTACGCGCTCTGAATGGCCGTGAGTCTCGTGGTCGCGCGCTTCCAGTGCTGCGGCCAGCGCCTTAAGCGTGCTTCTGTATGCGTCTTCGAGAGAATCCAGAGCATGATCCAATTCTTTCGTGCGCTGCTCGACCAACTCTTCCAGGTAACTTTCGTATCGCCGCTTGGACACGAGCAGAGAGCGATGGTCTAGTGCGCGCCGGACAGCCAATTCTACGTGCTCAAGATCGAAAGGCTTCATTATGTAATCGAATGCGCCGACGCGCAGCGCTTCGATGGCGCTCTCTATTGTCTGCACCCCGCTAATCATGATGAAAACCGTGTCGGGCGCAAGATTCAGCGCGTAAGGGATCATCTCAAGCCCTGTCATCCCGCTCATAGTGATGTCGCTAATAACCAGGTCGAAGCTTTCAGTGCTGAGCAGCGCAAGTGCCTCTTCGGCTGAAGAGACAGCCGCGCAATGGCAGAGTCCGCACAAAAACTCTTTCAAGATGGCTCTGATCTCAGGCTCGTCATCAGCGATCAAGATGGTCGGTTTTGTCTGTTCGTTTTCTCCCACCATATGCGACACGTGCCCATGCTTCGTAAGACTTGAAAGTCAAATTCGCGCTCGGCCTTCGGGACGAAGCTTTCGTGAAAACTGTTCTTAAATATTTCACTATGAGGGGGATTACCTAAGTCATGGCAAACTTTGTGCCAGCGGCAAGCGCTTCGGCGGCGGGCAATCGGTTGTGCGTGTGAAGCGATGAAGCGATTGCGGGCACAGATTTCAAAAGAATTGTCAGCAAGCGACTGTATTCGAGTCGGGGTTTTACGGCTTTCGGTGCGCGCGTGCAAAGGATCATTCCTCATTAAAAGCGTGCGCTGGCTTGCATCTTATGCCTTCTACAAACTTGTGCAGAGTCATCCCCCACGACGCAAACTGCTGCGGCTCTAAAGAGTACAGTTGAGGCGTAATGCATCGCACAGCTTCGCTCCACGCGGCGATTCTATACTCGCCTTTACGCATCAAGCGGGCGCGCTTTGAGCGAATTGAACGCGATGAGCTTATCCTGAGTTGGCCGCGAGGTGACGACGTTTCTTCTTTCCTGTCAGCGAAATACGCGCTGCCCTGTTCTTCGCGGGCTAAGCTTCGGACGAGACTTCCGCGCGGAAAGAATGACGTAACGCGCAAGGCTTGGATTTTCGTGTCTGCGACTCTGGTTTGGTGGGTACAGATTTTGCCACAGCAGTCTCTATCGTAGATTCCCCCGAATCATTCGAAAAGTTCTTCTAAAGTTTCTAGCAACTCAATTTTTCGCAAGTGTTCTCTGGAACAACCCCTGTGAGAAATAGACATTATTATAGGGCTGCTGCCTGGTTTACCCTTCTAGCGCTTCTGGCGTCTATAGCCCCTCGCGGCGCTGCCGCAGGCTGGCGCGAGCGAGAGCCTGCGTCTTCAAGCGCCATTAAAAAAATCTCACCAGACCTGCGTGCAAAGCTAGATAATCCACAGCCGGGCGAACGCATCAACGTCATAATCCAATTCAATGAATCAAATCTAGCGCCGGATGCTTTGCTCTACAGCCTGGGCGCGGGAGGGCTGCGCAAACTCCATGTTCTTAACGCGAACGTACTGAGTCTGCCCCTTGCGGCTGTCACTGCTCTTGCCACGCGCAGCGAGGTTCGCTACATCTCGCTCGACAGGCAAACGGTTGCAGCAGGCCATGTGACGACGACGACCGGAGCCGACGCCGTGCGCGTGCAAACATCACTCTCGCTCCTGGGGTTAACGACGACCTACGCGCTGGACGGCACAGGAATCGGCATAGCCGTTGTTGATTCGGGCATTGACCAGAACCACAAAGCTTTCTCGGATCAATTGGGACTATCGCGCATCATCGTCAATCAGGATTTCACCGGAGAGGGAAGAACGGACGATCCATACGGGCACGGAACTCACGTAGCTTCTGCCGCCGCCGGTAGCGGCCAAATCTTCGGCGGCGCTTACGAAGGAGTTGCCCCGAACGCGAAGCTCATAAACCTGCGCGTGCTTAATTCGCAGGGCGCCGGCACTACATCCAGCCTGCTCGCGGCGCTCGACTGGGTGATGACGAATCGCCTGCTCTACAACATTCGCGTTGTGAATATAAGTCTGGGCACGACCGCTGTTGACTCTTACCATTATGATCCTGTGTGCCAGGCAGTGCGTCGTCTGGTTGATGCTGGCGTTGTGGTCATCGCTGCCGCTGGCAACAATGGAAGAGACAGCAGCGGCAACAAGATTTACGGACAGATTCATTCGCCCGGCGACGAGCCTTCTGCAATCACTGTCGGAGCCAGCAACACTTTCGGCACGGACGCGCGTTCGGACGATGCGATTACAACATACAGTTCGCGTGGGCCAACGCGCGGCCATTGGGCGGACGAGTCCGGCGTGCAGCATTACGACAACTTGATAAAGCCCGATCTGGTCGCGCCGGGAAACAGGGTCATCTGGGCTGAATCTGCGAATAACTATCTTGTAAGCATGCATCCCGAATTGGACGCCAATGTCAGTTCGTCGCAAACGCGCAGGATGATGTATTTGAGCGGGACTTCTATGGCTACGCCTGTGGTAGCGGGCGCGGCTGCGCTGCTGCTTCAAATCAACTCGACGCTTACACCTAACATGGTGAAAGTGATACTGGGCTACACGGCTCAGCCTCTGGCGGGATTCAATCAACTGGAGCAGGGCGCTGGCGAGATTAATCTTGAGGGCGCTGTTCGAC
>DATHJK010000177.1:0-2045 GCA_035316225.1 Pyrinomonadaceae bacterium | reverse complement strand
AAGAGTGACAACCTATGCGCCCTTTTCTGAATAAATAGGCAAAGCTGGATGGGAAAGTTTGAAACTTTCACTCCATATTTATCGAAGCGATTTCATCTATCCGCAATACGACAGGCGCGAACAAGCGTACGGGCTGGAGTTGAGTTTGAATTTCTGACTGTAAGGGGCGGGCCGAAGCCTCGCGCTCTTTCTCTCTACTCTTCACCGCAAAGCAGTTCGGCTGCGAGTAGAGGAATGGTCAATTCATGGTGGCCTGTGATGGCGTAGCCGCGACCTGCGCCGTCGCTCACGGGACGACGCACGACGTTTGTGAGCGGGCGGTAGTGTTGTATGAAGTCGAAGTTGGCTGTGGTGAAATCCGAGAGCGTGTGGCCCAGGTTGCGAACAAGCGTCACGGCCTTGAGGAAAATCTCCGGCAGCACGACGGCAGAGCCTATGTTCAGATAAACGCCTCCGCCGTTTAAGCGCCTGACCATCTCAGACAGAAGACGGAAATCCGTATGAGTCGTAGCGCCAAGCGCAGCGCCGTCCGCATTCGGGTGAAAGTGCGCTATGTCGCCGCCGATAGTCAGGTGCGCGGTGAAGGGAACTCGCATCTCGTAAGCGGCGCAGAGCAGCGAATAATCTTTGTGCTCTGGGGCTTGGGCCAGCACAGCACGACCCATAGCTTCGCCCAGGCCGATTCCATCTTTCGCTCCTTCACGCGCGGCTTCGTTCAAAAGCCTGCCGGTCTCTTCCGCTCCGCCGAAAGCCCCTGCGCCTAAAGTAGCGTCAACATCTTCCGAAGTTGAACCCGCAATGGCTATCTCCGCATCGTGAACCAGGACGGAACCGTTCGCAGCAATCGCGCCGACATACCCGCGACGCATCAGGTCAATGATGACGGGCGCTAGACCTGTTTTGATGACGTGCCCGCCCATGCCCCAGATAACAGGCTTCTGAAGTTTTCGGGCGCGTCTCATCTGTCCTGCAATCTCACGCAGGGAACGAACGGCAAGAATGTTCGGAAGTTTTTTGAGAAAGTCGGAAAGGGAGGAATCTTCCGCAACGGGTTGAGCGAAATCTTCAAGAGCGACTTTGCTCGGACGCGAAGCGAGCGGGTACGTGTTTACTTCGTCAAGATTGAGCGGGCGCAGGTCGTCTTCGTATATGGACACGAGTTGTTAACTCTCCTTCGCCGCACCCTCTTGGCCGAAGAGAGCCGTCTCGACAAGCTCGCAGATGATATGACCGATTAAATTATGAGTCTCCTGTATACGCTGCGTGTCGCTGCTCGAAACTATTAAAGCAAGGTCGCACATCGGCGCGACTCGCCCGCCGTCTCTACCCAGAAGCCCAATGACTTTCAGTCCTTGCTCGCGCGCTTCCTCAATAGCAGCAACGACGTTAGGCGAATTGCCTGAGGTTGTAATCGCCAGACAGACATCGCCTTCTTTGCCAAGCGCTTCGACCTGTCGCGCGAAAATCTTCTCGAAGCCTGTATCGTTAGCAATGCACGTCAACACCCCGCCGTCCGTCGAAAGCGCAATGGCTGGCAGCGCACGACGATTCTCCACACAGAAGCGATTAATAAACTCGCCCGCTATGTGCTGCGCGTCCGCCGATGACCCGCCGTTACCGAAGAGCAGAAGTTTTCCGCCCGCGCCGAAACACTCCGCGATCATTTGGGCGGCGCGCCAGACTTGCTCTGCGTGTTCGGCGAAGTAGCTTTTCTTTACGTTAAGACTGTCGGCTACGATTGATGAGATTCGGTCAATCATTGGACGAGAGTATATCACGCGATTCTTTTGCGCTCGCGCTTCGTTGTCGGATGATTGTGGCCGTTGCGCGCCGTAGCGTGGCCGTTGAGCAGCGGCTTGAGCGCGTGGCCTGTGTGTGATTTCCGTGTGCGCGCCACCTCTTCGGGCGTGCCGGATGCTACGAGGCGACCGCCGTGAGTGCCGCCCTCCGGGCCAAGGTCAATGATGTAGTCTGCGCTTTTGATAACGTCCAGATTGTGTTCGATGACGATGACTGTGTTGCCCAGAGAGACTAGCCTTTGAAGC
>DATHJK010000176.1:0-2172 GCA_035316225.1 Pyrinomonadaceae bacterium | reverse complement strand
GCCCAGTCGCGCGAGCTGCCCGTCCCGTACTCCTGCCCTGCGAATACTATTAGCGGAATGCCCGCAGCCTGATAATGAACCGACGCATCGTAGATGCTCATTCGCTCGCCCACAGGCTCAAGCACAGTGAAGCCGCCTTCTACGCCCGGAAGCATCAGATTCTTAATGCGCACGTTCGCAAACGTGCCGCGCACCATAACCTGATGATTACCGCGTCGCGCGCCGTATGAGTTGAAGTCCTCTATTGCTATCTTTCTCAGTTGCAGGTAGATGCCCGCAGGTGAATTGGGTCTGATCGCGCCCGCAGGCGAGATGTGATCCGTCGTAACAGAGTCTCCGAAGATTGCCAGCGTGCGGGCGTTGCGTATGTCTGTGAACTTTTCAGGCTCCATGCTGAACTTCTCGAAGTATGGAGGCTCCTGAATGTAAGTTGAATGCGGGTCCCAGTCGTAAACGTTTCCAGTGCTCGTAGGAATATCGTTCCAGAGCGGATTTTTTTCCGCGAAATCGCTGTAAAGCTTTCGATATGTCTCAGGGTCGAAAGCATATTTCATCAGATCGTTGATCTCCTGCATCGTGGGCCAGATGTCTTTCAACAGCACATCGCCGTTGTTTCCTTTCCCCAACGGCTCTTTCGAGAGATCAACATTGATGCGCCCCGCTATGGCAAATGCCACGACCAGAGGCGGACTCATAAGGAAATTCGCGCGTATGCTCTGGTGAACGCGAGCCTCGAAGTTTCTATTTCCAGAGAGCACGCTCGCGGCAACCAGATCGTTCTCCGATATTACCTTTTCGATGCAAGGGTCGAGCGGGCCAGAGTTTCCTATGCAGGTCGTGCAGCCGTAGCCGACCAGGTTAAACCCCAGCTTGTTCAAAGAGTCCTGCAAGCCTGTTCGCTCCAGATACTCTGTGACGACACGCGAACCCGGCGCTAGAGATGTTTTGACCTCCGGGTTGACTCTCAACCCCCGCTCGACAGCTTTTTTCGCAAGAAGCCCTGCGGCCAGCATCACGCTGGGATTTGAAGTGTTCGTGCAGGAAGTAATTGCGGCTATAAGAACGTCGCCATGCCCAAGCTCGACTTCGCCCTGCGGAAACTCGTCGTGCGGCATCTCTTCAATTCTGTCCGGCGTCGGACGGTTGTTCATCATCTCCGTCTCAGTCCAGACGCTCGTATTCTTCTGACTCAGGTTGTTGCTGCCGACCAGCGGGCCTGTGTCCTGGTGCTGTTCTCCGCCGCCTAAGATAGGCAGCTTACGTTTGTCGCCATCGCCGTCGCACTCGCCTATGCGCGTGTAAAAGCGGCTCTCCAAATCTTCAGCGCTCTTCCCGTATCCGCCCTCGTTCGCAGGCTTTTGGAGAAGTGAGTTGAACTGCTCTTTCAAATCTGGAAGCTCTATTCTGTCCTGCGGCCTCTTAGGCCCGGCCACACCCGGACTGATTGAACCCAGATCAAGCTCAAGCAGCGTGCTGTACTCGATCTCGCCTTTCTTCGGCATGCCGAACATGCCCTGCGCCACGTAGTAGTTTCGCACGGCCTCAACGTGGCTCTCCTCGCGCCCCGTCGCCATCATGTAGTTGCATGTCTCTTCGTCCGGCGGGAAGAAACCCATCGTCGCGCCGTACTCCGGCGACATGTTCGCAATAGTTGCGCGGTCTGTGACGGCGAGCGATGCTGCGCCCTCGCCATGAAATTCTACAAACTTGCCGACCACCTTCGCCTTGCGCAGCATCTCCGTCACGCGCAGCACAAGGTCTGTCGCCGTCATGCCTTCTTTCAACTGCCCCGTCATGTGAACGCCTACGACATCGGGCGTCAGGAAATAGACGGGTTGGCCCAGCATACCTGCTTCGGCTTCGATGCCGCCGACGCCCCAACCCACAACGCTGAGTCCGTTGACCATAGTCGTGTGCGAATCCGTTCCGACCAGCGTATCCGGATAGAAGATGGTTGATGGTTGATGGTTGATGGTTGATGGAGCGGAGAGAACACCTTTCGCGAGATATTCGAGATTAACCTGGTGAACAATGCCGATGCCCGGCGGGATGAGTTGGAACGTCTTGAACGCCTGTTGTCCCCATTTTAGAAACTGGTAGCGCTCGCGATTGCGCCTGAATTCCATTTCCAAGTTCAGTCGCAGCGCTTCCGCCGACCCGAAAAAATCAACT
>DATHJK010000175.1:0-2015 GCA_035316225.1 Pyrinomonadaceae bacterium | reverse complement strand
GTAAGCGGCAAGGAGCGAAAGAACTTCGAGCGCTCGAAGTTCTTTCGCTCCTTGCCGCTTATGCTCAATTAGCCTTCTACTCTACAACTCTTCAATCGGCCAGATGTCAACTGCGAGCGCTTCTGCGTAATGAAGCAGTGGCTCTTCGGCAGGCGTGGGCAGCCCGTGCGATTCGATCATGGTTGATTTCATGGACACAAGCTCGGCCTTCTGAAGCGGCCAAGGTTCGTGATAGATGCTCGCGCGGTATAGATGATTACGGTGCTCCGTGTAAAGGCAGTAGCGCTCGGTCAGAAAGAATTCTATAGAGCCGGGCTTCGAGTAGGAAAGCTCTTCGCCAATCTTCCATTTCGCATCAAACTTCGCCCCGGGCGAATCCGCGTCATCACGCTCCAGTGTGTAATGAATCGTCGCGGCCTTCTGCTCAAGATCAATTTGCGCGTTATAGTAAGGCAGAAAGTAGAAGTTGCGTGCGGCGGTTTTGGCAATCACGCTGTTGATGTCGAGCGAGAGAAACCAGACGCCGGGATGATGGTCAAGGTGAACGTAAGTTCGGACGTTCAGTTCGTGCATCGCGCTCAAGCCCGGAATGGCAGGCAACAAGATGGGTCGTATGCCCCACATCGTGAACGGAATGACTCCTATCCACGCCATGCTCTTGTAAGTATCTATCGTCAGACGTTCGGGGATGAGCGGGCGCAGCAATTCCGGCGCGATGGGCCAATGCATAAACAGTAGCTTGCCCCAGTTCTGGTGCATCACCGGAAACCCATCGGGTTTTGCTCGCGCAGTCAAAATATCCGTGTCTGTCGAAGGGTCTCTTTCCATCTAGTCCTCAATCCAGCGTGGGAGATTTCACCACAGAGGACACGGAGGTTTACGCAGAGGGCGCAGAGAATTCAAGCTTTTATTTCAAATTTGAGATTTCAGATTTGAAATCCCCCTACGCTCTCTGCGAACTCCTTTGCGTCCTTCTGCTGCGAAATCAAATTGCCGAACCTGTCAAGAAAACCATCAGCGTCTTCACTTCAAATGCTTATCGAACCACTGAAGCACTGTGGTGTACCAAAGCTCAGAGTTCTGCGGCTTCAGTATCCAGTGTCCTTCGTCCGGGAAGAAGAGCATGCGGGATTCTATTCCCTGACGTTGAAGCGCTGTGAACAGTTCAAGCCCCTGCGTGTAGGGCACGCGGAAATCCATCTCGCCGTGCGTGACCATCAGAGGCGTCTTGAAGTTTCGCACGAACATGTGCGGCGAATTGCGCGAGTACATCTCAGGGTTAGTCCACGGCGTTCCGTGAAACTCCCATTCGGGAAACCATAGTTCTTCGGTCGCGCCGTACATGCTGGTCAGGTCATAAACTCCTGCGTGCGAAACGAGCGCCTTGAACTGAAATCGCGGGTCGTTGTTGTGCCCTTCTATCCAGTCAACCATGTAGCCGCCATAGCTTCCGCCAGCAGCGCCTATATGATTACGGTCAACGTAGCCCAGCGAAATAACGTGCGCCACGCCGTTCACTATGTCCGTGTAAACTTTCCCGCTCCAGTCGCCGGAAATATCTTCCATGAAGCGCGAGCCGTAGCCCGTAGAGCCGCGCGGGTTCGGCGTGAAAACAACGTAGCCCGCGTTGGCGAAGACTTCAGGATTCCAGCGATAGCCCCAGTTATCGTTCCACGCGCCCTGCGGCCCGCCGTGAATCAGGACGACCATAGGCCAGCGTCTGTTCGCATTGAAATTCGCAGGCTTCACAATCCAGCCCGAAACTTTCGCGCCCATCGCGCCCGTCCACGTCACTTCTTCAGCCGGGCGCAGGTTAAAGCCCGTCATCAACTCATCGTTCGTGTGCGTTACCTGCCTCATGTTCGAGCCGTCCGCGTTAGCCGTGTAAACTTCTTCCGGGCTGGCGATGCTGCTGCGAAGAAAGACGAGCGTGCGACCGTCCGAGCTTAAAACGATGTGGTCGTTGTAGCCGTCAACAACTTTGACGGGCTGCCCGCCGTCTACAGAGATTGAAT
>DATHJK010000174.1:0-2449 GCA_035316225.1 Pyrinomonadaceae bacterium | reverse complement strand
ACTCAAGCTATGGCTATTCCGTTTGATGCTGAATCACGTTCACGGCTTGAATCCTTGAGAACGCAGAGCGGCGAAATCTTCTCGGCCTCTAAATTCATCTTCGCCTGCGGCGCATGGCTTCCCGGAATCTTTCCAGACCTGCTTGCAGACCTGATTCATCCCACGCGCCAGGAGGTCTTCTTCTTCGGCGTGCCCGCAGGAGACAATCGTTTCGCGCCGCCGCAGATGCCCGTCTGGATTGATTTCAACGATCTGGTTTACGGAATCCCAGAACTTGATTTTCGCGGACTCAAGCTCGCAATTGATCGTCATGGCGCGGAGTTCGACCCCGAAACAGGCGAGCGCACAGTTACGGCGGAAGGATTGGCGAAAGCGCGCGCCTATTTACAGGAGCGCCTGCCCGATTTGCTGGACGCACCCGTAGTAGAGACGCGCGTTTGCCAGTACGAGAACACTTCCAACGGCGATTTCCTGATTGATCGTCACCCGCAGCTTGAAAATGTCTGGATCGTAGGCGGAGGCTCAGGCCACGGCTTCAAACATGGGCCGAGCGTGGGCGAATACGTCGCGGCGAGAGTGACGGATGAAAGAAGCGCTGTTGAGCCGCGATTTACCTTAGCGACAAAGGGCAAGATTCAGAGGCGCGCAGTGTTTTAACTCGAAATTCTAACTCGCTTAGCCCCGCCAAGTTACAACGATTCCGCCCAGTAAAGCATCTATAGTTTCTCGACCGTTCATACGAACTTGACATAAGGGGAATGAACCCTTATATTCTTTCGTTTCGGACTAACAGTCTGAACCAGACAGTGCAACGCTTCGATTGGTTCTGTGGGTGTGGAGGCGTTGCCCGGCTGTAGTAGTGCCAGCCGCTTGACAATTATTGTGGCGTAAACGGCAAGCGCCGCGAATCCGGCTCATAACTTTGGGTCGGTTCGTTCCAGCGCTTTTGCACGCTGATTAAGACTTTCAGAAAGTCTCTTTTGAGATTGCGACGCCACAGAAAAGTTTCGGCCACGAGGGAGGCCAGTATCCACACCTTTTAGCGTCAGAACGTCCCTTCAATCAAAATTTAATCGAACAGGGCAGCTATCTGCGCTGACTGCCAGACAAGTTCTGGAAAGAGGCAGGTCAAGCCCTTTTGCGCGTCTGAAAAGCCTCAACGAAGAGGCGCTTTTGAATAATTTAAAGAGGACTAAAGAGCAGTGCCGACAATAAATCAGCTTGTTCGCAAAGGTCGCCAGGCCGTCAAGTACAAAACGGCCAGCCCGGCGCTTCAGTCGTCGCCGCAGAAGCGCGGCGTCTGTACGCGCGTTTACACGCAGACGCCCAAGAAGCCAAACTCGGCGCTTCGCAAGGTCGCGCGCGTGCGCCTTACAAACGGAATTGAGGTCACGACCTACATTCCGGGCGTAGGCCACAATTTGCAGGAGCACTCGATTGTGCTCATACGCGGCGGGCGCGTGAAGGATTTGCCGGGCGTGCGTTATCACGTCATACGCGGCACGCTGGATTCCGTAGGCGTCGCAGACCGCAAACAGGGGCGTTCCAAATACGGCGCGAAGCGACCGAAAGCTGGCGCAGCCGGAGCAAAGAAGTAATTTGTCAGTGATAAGAGCAGAGGTGATGAGTGATAAGAGACTGACTCTTTCTCATCACTCATCACTCATCACTCATCACTTATAAAAATTATGCCAAGAAGAAGAGTTGCCGAAAGACGCGAGGTTCTGCCGGACCCGGTTTACAACAGCCCGCTGGTCACAAAGTTCATTAGCGGCATCATGTGGGGCGGCAAGAAGTCCACAGCCGAGTCAATTTTCTACACAGCGCTCAGGCAGGTTGGCGACAAGACCGGCGAAGAGCCGTTAAAGGTCTTCAAGCGCGCGATTGATAACGTGAGGCCGACCGTAGAAGTGAAGACGCGGCGCGTTGGCGGCGCGAACTATCAGGTTCCCATAGAAGTGCCGCAGGAGCGGCGCGGCTCTCTGGCGATTCGCTGGATAGTCTCTTACGCGCGCGGGCGCGGCGAAAAGTCTATGACGGACCGGCTGGCCGGCGAGATCCTCGACGCAGCTAACAACCGCGGCAACTCGGTTAAGAAGAAAGAAGATACGCACCGCATGGCAGATGCCAATAAGGCGTTTGCGCATTACAAGTTCTAAGAGATGGCTAAGCAAGATCTAAATTTGACTCGGAATATCGGCATCATGGCCCACATTGATGCCGGTAAGACCACCACCACGGAACGTATCCTTTATTACACGGGCATCACGCACAAAATCGGCGAGGTGCACGAGGGCACGGCGATCATGGACTGGATGGAGCAGGAACAAGAGCGTGGCATCACGATCACCAGCGCCGCCACGACCTGTTTCTGGGAGCGAAATGGGGTCGATCACCGCATCAACATTATCGATACGCCGGGTCACGTCGATTTCACGATGGAAGTTGA
>DATHJK010000173.1:0-3251 GCA_035316225.1 Pyrinomonadaceae bacterium | reverse complement strand
GGTCGGACTCATAGGCCACAAAATCGCCGCCGATGTAGAGGCCGCAGGTATAAAGGGCGTGCTTACAAATGCAGTCTATGATACGTGGTGGCACGGAGGATTCCGAACAGCGCCCTACTATCACAACTCTGTAGGCATACTTACAGAGGCAGCAAGCGCTCGCATCATGACGCCCGCAACCGTTACGCGCGAACAACTCGAACGCTCTTCGACGCGCGGTATGGCTTCGGCGCTTCCGCAATTTCCCACGACCAATTTTCCAGACCCCTGGCCCGGCGGCACGTGGCATCCGCGCGACATCATGCGAATGGAGATGATAGCCTCGCGCTCGGTGCTCTCGCTCGCTGCGGACTATCGCTCGGATTACCTGCGAAATTTTTACGAACTCGGACGCGCCGGACTCCGTGAGATTCCAGAAGGAGAGCCGCTCGGCTATCTTGTTCCGGCGGGTCAGGGCAATGACGAATCGGTTGCGAAGTTAATCGGCACACTCGTAGAGCAAGGCGTAGAAGTCTTCCGGCTTGATAGAGAGATGCACGCGCTGACGGGCGTACAGTCGCTGGCGATAGTTGATACAAGGCAGGCGTCGAACGGTAGACCCGCTAACGAAAGGGAGACTGCCTCGGGTCTGCCGCGAGGCATTAGCACTACAGTGCGCCCCATGCAGGAGATTCCCGCGGGCAGCTACATCATCTTCCTCAATCAACCCTATCGCTCGAACGTGCAGACGCTCTTCGAGCCGCAGCTTTATCCGAACCGCATGACCGGTTCGGGCGAGGCCGAGCGGCCTTACGACGTGGCGGGATGGACGCTGCCGATGCAGATGGGGATTGATGCGCCCGCTGTAATGAAGATTAGAGAATCGGTTTCGGAAAGACGATTGACGCCCGTGCGCGACGAGAACGATGTAAGGCGCGATCTAGGACTTGCGTTGCGACAGGGCGCTCGGTCGCCTATCGTGAACCCGGTCAAAGGCGATGTTCGCGTCGCGCTCTATAAAAGCTGGACTGCTTCTATGGATGAAGGATGGACGCGCTGGCTCTTCGACACATTCAACGTGCCTTACAAATCGCTACTGGATGAAGATGTGCGTCGCGGCCAACTGCGCGCGAGCTACGATGTCATCATACTGCCTTCCATGCGGATGAAGGAGATAGTCGAAGGCAACGCGGCAGCAAGTTATCCGCGAGAATTTACGGGCGGAATAACGGAAGCGGGCGTTGAGAATCTCAGGAAATTCGTTGAAGAGGGCGGGACGCTCATCTGCTTCGACGCTTCAACGGAACTCGCAATCAAGCGATTCAACCTTCCGCTTCGCAACGCACTCGAAGGAGTTAAGTCGTCGGACTTCTATTGTCCCGGCTCAATCTTGCGCGCCGTTGTGGACACATCTAACCCGATTGCGCGGGGGATGCCGCAAAGCGCAGACATTTATTTCATCAACAGCTTGGCCTTCGAGGTTACAGACGCGCAGCGCGTCCGCGTCATCGCTTCCTACGCGGAAGACAACGTGCTTCGCTCCGGCTGGCTTCTGGGCGAACGCCGCATCGCAGGAAAAGCCGCGCTCGCCGAAGTCACAATGGGTCGCGGTCGCGTCGTACTCTTCGCCTTCCGCCCGCAGCATCGCGGCCAGACATGGGGCACGTTTCCATTCATCTTTAATGCCATTATGGCAGGCCGCCAATAATCGTTTAGCGTTGTCGAGCGCGCTGAATTTCTACGAGAGTAAAAGATGCCGGATAACTGATTGCACCTTCCGCAGTAGAACCGGGCAGGAGAATGAAAGTTAAGCGACTACGGGTCAACTAATCCCTTCTTAATATTCTTCTGCCACGCCTCATAATTCCTTATTCGCCGCTTCGCCTGCTTCTGGGTCAAATTCATCATGCGGGCGACGTAGGCTATTCGCTCCGTGCGATCCTTCTTAGAGTCGTAAGGGTCGCCTTTGGCTTCCCTGTAAAGGGTATAAGCTCTCTCCCATTCTGCTTTCATTTCCGGCGAGGCTTGTATTCCGCGCATTTCAGGCATTCTGTTCGTTCCCTCTCTGGTTGGTCGTTATCTACATTATATGCTGCACCACAGGCAATTCATAAAAGGCCCATAAACATTTAATCTCATTTCACCCTCAAAGAGCCAGTATATAGTCTGAATCACTATGCTCTAATTCTAAAGCGAATTTCAATTGAGTGTATAGAAAGTAAGACTCACCACCGAAGACACCGAAGAACACTGAGATGGCACAGAGAGTTGAATGTCTCTGTGCTTCCTCTGTGACTCTCTGTGTCTGCGGTGGTGAATACAGCGTTCCATACCCTCAACTGTAATTCGCTCTGGTCTTCTCTCCTGCGCGCGAATTTTCCTGGCATCTTAATCTGGCGGCTCGCATCAAAGGATTGGACTTTTCCGGCAGGTCTGATATTCTCGCCTCATCAAAGGAGCCAACGAACAATGAGAAAGATTTTTGTCGCAGTTCTTGCGTTGCTCCTCTCCCCAATACTGATTACACCAGATATAGCTAACGCTCAGACGAGACCGCGCCGCGTGGGACAGACTGCAAGTGCGCCCGCAACGCCGCAACAGACTACTGCTCCCGCCAGGCCGCCCGTGCTGGTTGGCGCGACACCGAACGGTTCTTCACGACAGCAGCAGACTTCTCAGCCCCAGAACACAGGCCCCGAAGAGGTCGGCGAGGGCGACGTTGTACGGGTCAATACCACGCTCGTGACTGTTCCCGTGCGTGTGATGGATCGCAACGGGCTATACATTCCAGACCTGCGCCAGGAAGATTTCCGTCTCTCCGAAAATGGAGTCGAGCAGCAGATAGCCTACTTCGCTTCAATCGAAAAACCTTTCACCGTCGCGCTCGTCTTGGACACAAGCAACTCCACGCACTTCCGCATGGAAGAGATTCAGGATGCTGCCATTGAGTTCGTGAATCAACTGCGCCCGGACGACCGCGTTATGGTTGTATCTTTCGACGAGCACATAAACGTGCTGTCGGAAGCGACGAGCGACCGCTACGCGCTACGCGACGCCATACGCCGCTCGCGCACGGGCGGCAACACGAAGCTTTACGATGCAGTTGATTTCGTTATGCAGCGCATGAACCGCGTAGAGGGGCGCAAGGCCATAGTCCTCTTTACGGACGGCGTAGACACGGCTAGCCATGGGTCTAACTACCAGAAGACCTTGCAGGAGGCAGAAGAGTTCGACGGGCTGATCTACTCTGTTCAGTATGACACCTATCAGGA